>DASPWC010000157.1:0-5025 GCA_035622055.1 Xanthobacteraceae bacterium
CGCGTGCGTTCGTACATCTCAATGACGTCGCGGCTCGAAACGCGCAGGCCGTAGCGGACGCCGTCATAACGCGCGAGGTTGGATGATGCTTCGGCCGGCGCGACGATATAATACGCCGGCAGCGCGTATTTGGTCATCGGCAACGAAATGTCGACCAGTTCCGCCCCGGCATCCTTGAGCCACTCCCCGCCGGTACGCCACAGTGTGTCGATTTCCGCCGCCATGCCGGGCATCCGGTATTCCTTCGGAATGCCGATGCGCATGCCCTTGACCGACCGGCCGATCGCCCGCTCGTAGTCCGGCACCGCGACGTCGGCCGATGTCGTGTCTTTCGGATCTTGGCCCGCCATCGAACGCAACAGAATTGCGCAATCGTGAACAGTGCGCCCGAACGGTCCCGCCTGATCGAGCGACGAGGCGAACGCGACGATCCCCCAGCGCGAACATCTGCCGTAGGTCGGTTTCAGTCCCACGATACCGCAAAAGGCGGCCGGCTGTCGGATGGAGCCGCCCGTATCGGTCCCCGTCGCGCCGAGGCAAACACGCGCCGACACCGCCGCCGCCGAGCCTCCGGACGATCCACCCGGCACCAGCTTTGCCCGCGAACCGCGCCGCCGCCATGGCGACACGACCGGGCCGTAGTATGACGTTTCATTCGACGACCCCATGGCAAATTCGTCGGCATTGGTCTTGCCAAGAAGGACCGCGCCCTCGCGCCAGAGATTTGCGGTGACGGTCGATTCATAGGTGGGCACGAAATGATCGAGGATGTTCGAACACGCCGTGGTGCGTACGCCCATGGTGGAAAACAGATCCTTTATCGCGAGTGGTATTCCCTCCAGCGGACCACCCTCGCCTTTCGCCAGCCGCTCGTCGGATGCGCGCGCCATATCGCGGGCACGCTCCGGCGTTTCCAGCACGAATGCATTCAGCGCACGCGCCTTTTCCATCGCGGCGAGATATGCCTCGGCCAGTTCCGTGGCGGAAAATTGCTTTTTACGCAGCGCGTCACGCGCTTGCACAAGCGAGAGCGAGGTGAGATCGATCATCCAGCTTTTGGATCGTCGCAGGAAAACGGATTTTGGTCGGCCGCCGAGGGCGCCTTGTCCTTCGCTTTGGCTTTTTCAGCCCGCACCGGCACCGGTTGCACTGGAAACGCCTCAAACAACACTTCGACGGCCGCCGGGTTGTCCGGCTCCAAGAGACCTTGGCTTTCCAGGTAAGCGAGCCAGATTGCATCTTGTTCGCAAGCCCAGCACATCGGCCCTACTCCACTACTTTCGGAACGAGGAAACAGTGATGTTCATGCGCGGGCGCGTTGGCGATGATGGCATCGGGGATGCCGCCATCAGTCACTTTGTCCTGCCGCATTTTCATCTTCGTCGGCGCTACCGAGGTCATTGGCTCGACGCCCTCCACGTTCACTTCCGCAAGCTGCTCCACGAAAGCCAGGATAGCGTTGAGTTCGCCGCGAAGGTTCTCAAGCTCGCCTTCGGCGACCGCGATACGCGCGAGATGAGCAACGCGACGAACGGTTTCGGTGTCGACGGACAAGGCAAGCCTCGCTGGCAGCTGGACGCGAATTACGGCGGCTATAGCAGAGCCAGGTTCGTCAGCCAACCGTGGTCACGCCACGATGCGGCCCGCCGGCGCCTTAGCTGCGCTCGCACGCCGCGGCAGCCAGCGCGGCGTTCTCCTCTGGAATGCGGATCGCGAGCACTGCGGCGTTGAGAATGGAAAAGACAAGTGCAAAAACCGGCAACCCGAGTGCCAGAGGAACGGCGGCCATCTCGCCGCTGACCACTGCATAATTGGGATGGTGCAGGAAGCGATAGGGGCCGCGCGCCACCAATTTCTCGCCGGGAAGCGCGATGATGCGAATCGTCCAGCGCCGGCCGAGCGTGACCAGGACCCAAAATCGCGCGATTTGCAGCAGGATAACCACGGCCAGGAAGAATGGATCGATCGAATGATCGTAAGCGAGCATCCACATGCCGATCATCCACGCGGCGTGGAGCAGCACGATCAAGAAGAGGTGCGATCGGCCGAATTCCACGCCGCCGGCAGCAAACAGGCGCCGTTCATTTTGCCTGGCCCACCAAAGCTCCGCGATGCGCTGCGCGGTGAGGAATGCGAGCAGAGCCGCTCCCCAGCCGAAAGTCATTACAGGTCGGCCGCGACGAAATAGGCGGAAAAGCCTGGGCCGAACGCCGCCAGCAGGTGCGGACCCCGCGCCCCCGCTTTTAGCGCCGCCTCGAGAACGAAAAGCGCCGTCGCCGACGACATGTTGCCGTAACGGCGCAGCACCTCCCAGGAATACTGAAGCTGGTCGCGTGAAAGCCCCAGAACGTCTTCCATCGTCTCGAGCAGTTTGCGGCCGCCCGGATGAAACAGGAAGCCGTTGAAGTCCGACAGCGATAAGCCGTTGCGGTCGAGAAAGTCCTGCAGCGCCGGCGCCAACGCGCTTTTCATCAGCGACGGCAATTCCGGACTAAGGACGATGCCGAAGCCATCCTCTTTTATGTCCCACCCCATGATGTACTCGGTGTCGCGCCAGCACCATTCGCCGCTCGCGAGAATCCGGGGACCGGCATGCGCACCCTTCCTCGTATTGTGCAGGAGCAAGCCCGCGGCGCCGTCGCCGAATAGCGCCGTGGAAACAAACATCGCCGGGCTTGGATCGTTCACGCGCAGGCAGAGGCTGCATAGATCCACAGTCAAGAACAGCACGTGCGCGCCGTCGGACGCATGCGCAAGCCGTGTGGCGCGCGCAAGCCCCGCCACGCCCGCGCCGCAACCCAGCCCGAACATCGGCAACCTTTCGACGGTCGGCGACAGTTTCAGCCGGTTGAACAGCATGGCGTCGAGGCTTGGAATGGCGAGCCCGGTCACTGTATTGGTCACGATCACGTCGATCGCGCCAAGTTCCACGCCTGCCGCCTCCGTCGTCTTAAGCGTGATTTGCTCGAGCAGATCGACCGCGTGCCGGCGGAACGACTCGGTGCGTTCTTCCCAGCTATGCGCTTTCAGGTACCATTCGATCGGCTCGCAATTGTATCTGACGTCTATGCCAGTATTGTCGTAGAGCGGCCAAAGCTTCTTAAGGTGCGGATAAAGTTCTTTGGCGCGAGCGGCCGCTTCGGATTGCGGCAAGCAAAAGGCAGGGTTGGCGGTCGCAAGCGACAGGATTTCAACGTCAAAATTTGCCGCCAGGGTCCTTCGGCGGGCCGTGGACCTCATCACATCAAGCATTCAAAGGTTCCTTGCTCGCGGTCGCGGCTTAACTAACACCGCACCCCTCCAGGTTCGTCCCGCAGGTTGTCGTATTGCGGCAGGCGGCATAATTTACCGGCGTGACGAAGAAATTACGGCGAGTCCATGTCATCGGTGGCGGCCTTTCCGGTTCCGAGGCCGCCTGGCAACTGGCGCGCCGCGGCGTGCCGGTGGTGCTGCACGAAATGCGTCCGTCTCACGCCACTCCTGTCCACAAAACTGGGCAGCTCGCGGAACTCGTCTGCTCGAACTCATTTCGTTCCGACGATCCGCAGGGCAGCGCCATCGGCTTGCTGCATGCGGAAATGCGCAGACTCGATTCATTGGTCTTGCGCGCAGCCGACGCTCACAAGCTGCCAGCGGGAGGCGCGCTGGCGGTCGACCGCGACGGATTTGCCGGCGCGGTAACCGCCGCGCTTGAGGCCGATCCGCTTGTCGAGATCAGGCGCGAAGAAATCGCTCTGCCGCGTGCGGACTGGGATAGCATTATTGTTGCTACCGGGCCCTTGACTTCGCCAAGCTTGGCCGATGCGATCCGCGCGCTGACCGGCGAAGCGGCATTGTCTTTCTTCGACGCTATTGCCCCGATCGTTCACCGTGACTCGATCGATCTCGGCATCGCTTGGTTTCAATCGCGCTACGACAAGACGGGCCCCGCCGGTTCCGGCGCGGACTACATCAACTGTCCGCTCAACCGTGACGAATACGACGCTTTCGTCGATGCGCTGCTTGCCGGTGAAAAGATCGGCTTTCATGACTTCGAAACGGCAACGCCCTATTTCGACGGTTGTCTGCCCATTGAAGTCATGGCGGAGCGTGGCAGTGAAACATTGCGTCACGGACCGATGAAGCCGTTCGGCCTGACAAACCCGCGTCGTTCGGACGTCAAGCCCTATGCCGTCGTGCAGCTGCGCCAGGACAATCGGCTCGGTACGCTTTTCAACATCGTGGGCTTTCAGACCAAATTGAAACATGCCGAGCAGACGCGCATCTTTCGGACTATTCCGGGGCTGGCGAAAGCCGAGTTCGCCCGGCTCGGCGGCCTGCATCGCAACACGTTTCTGAATTCGCCGAAGCTGCTCGATCCCATGCTCCGATTGAAGAGCGAGCCGCGACTGCGCTTTGCCGGACAGATCACCGGCTGCGAGGGCTATGTCGAATCGGCGGCGATCGGATTGATCGCGGGCCGCTTCGCGGCCGCGGAACGGCTCGGCGAAAAAGCGGTTCCGCCGCCGCCGACCACGGCCCACGGCTCGCTGCTCGGACATATCACGGGTGGTCATATCGAAACGATCGATTCCGGCCCGCGCTCGTTTCAGCCCATGAACGTGAATTTTGGGTTGTTTCCGCCGCTATCGCGCGCGCCGACCCGGGACGACCGAGGGGGCCGGTTGCGCGGCACTGCAAAGACGATCGCCAAGAAAGGCGCGCTTTGCGCCCGGGCATTGCGCGATCTTGACGCTTGGCTCGCCGGGACCGTGCCCGTGGCGGGGGAATAGTAACGCTCATGCTACAAACCGGCATGATCGATAGTCCGGTGGAGCTCGAAGGGCGCTGGCGCTCCGGTACCGTGCTCAAGCGCGACGTTTTTTCCACGATCGAGCGCGGACACTTCCGGGTCGACGAGGGAGAGGTCGACGCCGTACTGCGGCGTCTCGACGGCGTGCCGTGGTGGAGCCGTCCTCTGGCGAAAGCGCTGTTCCGCCGTGAATGCCGTGCGCTCGCCGCAGCGGGCGCGCTCGATCTCGCACC
>DASPWC010000158.1:0-9963 GCA_035622055.1 Xanthobacteraceae bacterium
CGATCCGCAGGAATTGATCGATACGCGGCCCTATGCCCGCGAATGGCATTTCCACATCCTCAACGACCGCTCGCTCTATGGCATTCCACGCAAATTCAACGTCGGCTTCGACGGCGGCGGACTCATCCCGGTTCTCGAGGACACCAACGACATCGGCTTTCAAGCGGTTGAAGTGAAAGACGGACACGGTATCGAACCTGGCATCTGGTTTCGCCTCATGCTCGGCGGCATCACCGGTCATCAAAACTTTGCCGGCGATACCGGCGTGATCGTGAAGCCAGCGGAGGCCACGCAGGTCGCGGACGCCGTGGTGCGTGTCTTCATCGAGCAGGGCGACCGCAGCAATCGCGCGAAAGCGCGGCTGAAATACGTCCTCGATGCCTGGGGCTTTGAGAAGTTCATTGCGACGCTCGAGGAAAAGCTCGGTCGCCAACTCGTTCGCGCGCCCGCGGAAGCCACCGCACCGCGGCCAGCCTCCGATCGGCTCGGGCATATCGGTGTGCATCGGCAGAAACAGGAGGGCCTGTGCTGGATCGGCGTCGTCTTGCCGGTCGGCAAGCTGACCGCCGCCCAGATGCGCGGGGTCGCCAAGACCGCGCAGGAGTTCGGCGACGGCGATATCCGTCTCACGGTCTGGCAAAACCTGCTGATATCCGGTGTGACGGAGGGGCGCGTCGCGGACGCCGAAGCAGCCATCGCGGCGCTTGGGCTATCGACCAAGGCAACATCGATCCGCGCCGGCCTGATCGCGTGCACCGGCAACGTGGGCTGTCGGCTTGCAATGTCCGATACCAAGGGTCACGCCGAAGCGATCGCGCGGTGGTGCGAGAGCCGCGTTCAGCTCGATGCCCCGCTCAATATTCACCTCACCGGTTGCCCGAATTCCTGCGCCCAGCATTACATCGGCGACATCGGACTCCTCGGCACCAAGGTGCAGGTGTCCGACGACGGCGATCAGGTCGAGGGCTATCACATCCATGTCGGCGGCGGCTTCGGGCCCGACGCGGTCTGTGGTCGTGAGATTTACCGTGATGTCAAAGCGGAAGACGCACCGCGGACCATCGAACACATGTTGAGAGCGTATCTCGTCCATCGCTCGGCGCCGCAAGAGAGCTTTGCCGCTTTCACGCGCCGCCATGAGATCGATGCGCTTAAGGAATTGTTCGCAAGTGAGGCGAACGAATGACCCGTACGACGCCGCCACCGGTCCCGACATTGATTCCGGAAAGCGCGCCGTTTTCCGCCGAGCAGCGCACCTGGCTCAACGGTTTTCTCGCCGGCCTTTTGGGACTTGAAGCCGGTGTCAATCCGCTATCAGCCGCCGAAACCGCGACGTTGATGCAAGGTGTCGCGTCGACGCCGGCGGCGCGCGGACCGCTCGACGACGGCGACGGTGGAAACACTCCATGGCACGATCCCGCCATGCCGCTCGGCGATCGCATGCAGCTCGCCGAAAACCGGCCGCTGCGGCGGCGGATGATGGCGGCGATGGGTCAGCAGGATTGCGGCCAGTGTGGCTACAATTGCGAGGACTATGCCAACGCGATCTTTCTCAAAAGCGAGGAACGGTTGAATTTGTGCGTGCCGGGCGGCAAAGACACCGCGCGGATGCTCAAGACGCTCTACGCCGAATTCGGCGCCATTCCTCGTCCCGCCAAGCAACCGGCCGAACAAGTTCCGGCGCCGGCGGTCCCCGTTAGCGGCAAGAGCACGGTGGCAAGCCCATCGCGCGATCGTCCCGCCGAGGTCACATTCGCCTCGCGCGCGCGACTGAACAAGGCCGGATCGAACAAGGAGACCTGGCACATCGATCTCGATCTACGCGAAGCCGGAATAGAATATGCGGTCGGCGATTCAATCGGCGTCTTTCCTCGCAACGATCCCGCGCTGGTCGATACAGTGATCGCGGCCATCGGCGTACCGGCGGACTTTCCGATTGCGGATCGCTCTTTGCGCGACGTTTTGACGGACAATTCTTCGCTCGGCATCGCGCCGGACATGCTATTCGAGCTTATCTCCTACATTACCGGCGGTGAGCGGCGGCAGAAGGCGAAGGAGCTCGCGAGCGGCGGCGACCCCGACGGCGACGCAGCGACGCTCGACGTCCTTGCCGCTCTGCAAAAATTCCCCGGCATCCGGCCCGACCCGGAAGCCTTTATCGAATCGCTCGATCCACTGCAGCCACGCCTCTATTCGATCGCGTCGTCGCCGAAAACCGCGCCGGGCCGCGTCGCGCTTGCGATCGATGCCGTGCGCTACACGATTGGTGAAAGACGGCGTTTCGGCGTCGCCTCTACTTTCTTTGCCGACCGGATCGCGCCAGGAACAAAACTCAAAGCCTATGTGCAGAAGGCGCAAGGATTCGGTCTGCCGAACGACCACTCGGTTCCGATCATCATGATCGGTCCGGGCACCGGCATCGCTCCATTTCGCGCCTTTCTGCACGAGCGCATGGCGGTCGAGGCGCCGGGCCGCAATTGGCTGTTCTTCGGTCACCAGTACCATGACCACGATTTTTTCTACGAGGAGGAACTGGTCGGCATGAAGGCCACCGGTTTCCTCACTAGGCTGTCGTTAGCGTGGTCGCGCGACGACAATAGTAAATTCTATGTGCAGGATCGCATGCGCGAAGTCGGCTGCGATCTCTGGAGCTGGATTGCCGAAGGCGCTCATATCTATGTCTGCGGCGCTATCGCCATGGGCAAGGACGTCGAACGCGCCTTGCTCGACGTGATTTCGGTCCATGGCGCGCGCTCAGCCGAGGAAGCCGCCGCATTCCTCGCCGGTCTCAAGAAAGCCGGACGGTACCAGACCGACGTCTACTGAGGCTTTTCTCCGATGACACGCTCGGCGCGGTCGGGCTAAATGCATTGGCGGAAGGAGAACCGCCGATGCGGACGGGTGCCGATTATCTTCGCTCGCTGAAAGACGGACGCCGCGTTTTCGTCGATGGCGAACGCGTGAAAGACGTCGCGGCGCATCCAGCGTTTCGCGAGGCGGCGCGTTCGATCGCGAACCTCTACGACATCGCCGCAGCGCCGGAATTGCGCGAGCGCATGACTTTCGTTTCGCCCAAGACCGGCGAACCGGTGCATCGCGCCTGGCAAATTCCGCGCACGCATGCCGATTTGCGGGCGCGACGTCTGTTCTCCGAGACCTGGGCCGACGCCACTTTCGGGCTGATGGGGCGCGCGCCGGATCACGTCGCCGGCTTCTTCAGCGGTTATGCGGCGACGCCGCAATTTTTCGCCGCCGCTGGGCAGCAATTCGCCGACAATCTCGTCGCGTTTTACGAATTCATGCGCGACAACCATATCTATTGCAGCTACGCAATCGTACCGCCGCAGATCGACCGTTCTAAACCGGCCCATCAGCAGAGCGATCCGACGCTCTACGCGGGCGTGGTGAATGAGCGCGACGACGGGATCGTGATCAAGGGCGCGCAACAGCTTGCCACCGGCGGCGCACTGTCGGATTACATTCAGCTGAGCTGCATTCAGCCGCTGCAGCCCGGTGATGAGAATTATGCCAATTGCCTTGCCGTGCCGGTCGACACGGAAGGGCTCAAGCTCTACCCGCGCCGGCCGTTCTCGCGCGCCGGCAGCGCATTCGATTACCCGTTGTCGAGCCGCTTCGACGAGTCGGACAGCTATGTCATTTTCGACAACGTCTTCGTGCCTTGGGAGCGCGTTTTCATCTACCGCAACGTCGAACTATCGCGCGATCAATGGCGCAAAACGCCGTCGCATCTTCTCGGCAATCACCAGGCGCAGACACGTTACGTGACCAAATTGCGGTTCATGGCGGGGCTCGCTCAGCGCATGAACGAAATGACCGGCAACGCCGCCAACCCCACGGTGACGATCATGATGGGCGAACTCGTTGCGCTCGTCTCGATTTACGAATCCATGCTGCTTGCGCACGAAACGATGGGGACGATCAGGGACGGCGTATTGTGGCCGTCGCCGACGGCCTACTACGCCGCAAGCGCGATGCAGTCGGAATTCAACGGCCGCATGCTGGAAATCATTCGAGAAATGGCCGGCGCGGCATTCATCACGCTGCCGTCGTCGGAAGCCGATTTCGACAATCCGGAAATCGCAGCCGACATCGAGCGCTATATGCGCTCCGGCTCGGCCGATGCGAAGGCGCGCGTCAAGCTGATGCGGCTGATTTGGGATTTCCTGGGCTCCGAATTCGGCAGCCGGCATCAGCAGTATGAGAAATTCTACGGCGGCCCGTCATTCGGCGCGAAGCTGAACCTTTATCGCAATTTCGATTTCAAGCGCGCCGGCGCCTTGGTCGACCGTGCGCTGAATTTGCCGCCGGTGGAGTAAGCGTGCGCACCGCAATGACTGTCACGCCTCGGCGCCCGCGAGGTCCGGCACGGCGGCCGGCGATTTGTCGGTTTTGCGCGGTTCTAAGGCCGCGCCGACCGCCTCCTCGACGCGCTCAAGCCAGATGAATTCGACCTCCTTGCGCGCGATCTCTGGAATGTCCTCGTAATCCTTGCGATTGCGCGCCGGCAGCATGATCCGCTTGATGCCGGCGCGGTGCGCGCCGACGACCTTTTCCTTGATCCCGCCGACTGGCAGCACGAGGCCGCGCAGGCTGATTTCGCCTGTCATCGCGGTATCGCTGCGTACGGTTCGGTCGGTCATCAGCGACACCAGCGCCATGAACATGGCGACGCCCGCGCTCGGGCCGTCCTTCGGGATCGCGCCCGCGGGAACGTGGACGTGGATATCGCTCTTGTCGAACTTACTCGCATCGATGCCGAGCGCCGCGGCGCGGTTCTTCACGATCGATAGTGCGGCTTGCGCGCTTTCTCGCATCACCTCGCCAAGCTGACCGGTCAGGATGAGCTTGCCGGAACCGGGCACGCGCGTCGCCTCGATGAAAAGAATGTCGCCGCCCACGGGCGTCCAGGCGAGACCGGTGGCGACGCCCGGAATGCTGGTCCGCATGGCCGTTTCGCTTTCGAACTGCGGCGCGCCGAGAATCGCGGGGAGATCGCCGCGCGTGATCCGGATTGGCCCGGACTGGCCCTCCGCAATGCGCACCGCGGCGTTGCGAAGCGCCTGACCGATCAAGCGCTCGAGACTGCGCACGCCCGCTTCGCGCGTATAATGCTGGATGATGTCGCGCAGCGCATCGTCGTCGATTTCGGCCTGACCCGGTTTGAGCCCGTTGGCTTCCATCTGACGGCGCACCAGATAGCGGTGCGCGATCTCAACCTTCTCGGCGGCGGTATAACCGGCGAGGCTGATGATTTCCATGCGGTCGCGCAGCGGACCGGGAATAGTGTCGAGCATGTTCGCCGTGGTGATGAACACTACGCGGCTCAAATCGAATGGCACAGCGAGATAGTTGTCGCGGAACGTGTGGTTCTGCTCTGGATCGAGCACTTCGAGCAGCGCCGCTCCAGGATCGCCGTGGAAGCCCGCGCCGAGCTTATCGATTTCATCCAGCATCATCACGCAATTGCGCGAGCCAGCCTTGCGAATCGCCTGGATGATGTTGCCCGGGAGCGCGCCGATATAGGTGCGGCGATGACCGCGGATTTCCGCTTCGTCATGCACGCCGCCAAGGCTGACGCGGACGAACTTGCGGTCCATGGCGCGCGCAATCGATTGGCCCAGCGACGTCTTGCCGACGCCGGGCGGCCCGACAAAGCACAGGATCGGCGCCTTGCCTTGCGGGCTGAGCTTGCGCACGGCGAGATATTCGACGATACGCCGCTTGATCTTTTCAAGGTCGTAATGATCCTCATCGAGGATACGGCGCGCCTCGGCGATATCGATCGGCTTCTCCTCGGGCAATCGCCACGGCAATTCGATAAGCCAATCGAGATAGGTCCGCACCATGCCGTATTCGCCCGCCGCTTCCGGCATGCGCTGCAGCCGGCGCAATTCCTTGCGCGCCTGCTCCTCGACCTCTTTCGGCATACCGGCATCGGTGATCGCCTTGTCGAGCTCGGCGATTTCGGCAGCCTTGCCCTCCTCACCTTCGCCGAGCTGGCGCTGAATCGCCGCCATCTGCTCGCGCAGCAACACTTCGCGCTGGCGCTCGTCGAGCTTGGCTTTGGTCTGCCGGCCGATTTCCTGCGACAGCCGCAACACCTCGATGCGGTGGGCGAGCATGCGCGACACCTTGTCCATTCGCGCGGCAATATCGACCGTCTCGAGGATTTCCTGCTTCTCTTCAGGCTTGATGTCCATGTAGGCGGCGGCCAGATCGGTGAGCGCCGGCGGCGCCTCGACGGATTGGATCGCAGCCAACAAGTCGGCCGGCACCTGCGGCAAGAGCTGAATCGCCTCGATCGCTTGCGCCTTCAAATTGACGAAGCGCGCCTCGATCTCGGGAGTGCGCGTTTCCGGTTCGGGTATCCGCAAAACGCGCGCGACCAGAAACGGCCAGCCGCTGAGATATTCGACGACCTGGAAGCGCTGTTCGCCCTGGCAGACCAGGTGATGCGTGCCGTCCGGCGTCGTGATGTAGCGCACGATGTTCGCGAGCGTTCCCACGCGATGCATATCGATCGCACTCGGGTCGTCGACTTCGGGCACGCGCTGCAAAAGTATGCCCACCTGCCGTTGATCGCGCACGGCCTGCTGCGACGCCGCGATCGATTTCGGGCGGCCGAGCGTGATCGGCAAGACCATTCCGGGAAACAGCACCGTGTTGCGCACCGGCACCACGATGAGGGCGTCGGGTGGCAACGGTGGCGACGAAACGGCGCCCGGAGAAGCGCTCTCTTTCGCGATTATTTGTTCTTCAGCCACGGTTCATTCCCGCCTTTTGCAACGTAATCACCAAGCAACCGGCGACGGCGGCACGGCGGACGCCGCCATAACGCCCTGCCGGCAGCCGCAGGCGCCGGTAAAAGCGCCCTTGCGGAAGTTCCAGCCGATGGATGGTGGCGGTGCGCAATTGCTCCGGCAAAACACGCGTGCCGGCGATTATAAGATCGCCGTCCTCGATGACGGCTTGCGCATTGTCAGGATCGACACCCGGCAGCGCGACCAGCGCCAAAACCTCGAATTCGGTTTCCAGAATATCAACCGGCGGCTCCCAAGCCGGCAATTGCGCCTGCGCGCCCGCCGGGCGAAACAGCTCACGATGCATGCGCTCGGCGCGCGCGAGCATCTCGCACGCCTCCGACCACATCCAATCACGCGCTGTATCGCGGGCCATGCCAACCCCTCCAGGGACCGGTTTTATGTGTGGAGGCGGTTCGCGGAATTCAACCTGGCGCGCTAAAGCGAAATGATTTTAGGTTGAACAGTATTTCGCTTTAGCTTGTTGTTTGAGCATGATCTTTTCGGAAAACCGGTATCCACTTTTCCGGATCATGCTTTAGCCGGCCCCGACACGCGCCCCGCGCACGCCTGCGGCAAGCTCTTGGACCAGCCCGGTCACGGCCGCAACGGTGGCCGCAGTCGGCTTGGAATCGGTTCCGAGACTTTTGCGCACCGCTTCAACCAGCGCCGAGCCGACGACGACCCCATCGGCGCCTTCGGCGATCGCGCGGGCATGCGCGGCAGTGCGCACGCCGAACCCAACACAGACCGGGAGCGCCGTGTGCCGCTTGATGCGCGCCACCGCCGCCGCAACCTTGCCGGTATCAGGCGCGGCAGCGCCCGTAATGCCGGTGATCGACACGTAATAGACGAAGCCTGACGTGTGCGTCAGCACGGCCGGGAGCCGTTTGTCGTCGGTCGTCGGCGTCGCGAGCCGGATGAAATTGAGGCCAGCCTTGACGGCCGGCAGGCACAATTCGGTATCCTCCTCGGGCGGCAAATCCACCACGATCAAGCCGTCGACGCCGGCGGCTTTGGCGTCGGCGAGAAACCGATCCACGTTGTAAATGTAGATCGGGTTGTAGTAGCCCATCAGGACGAGCGGGGTAGCGGGGTCGCCGGCGCGAAATTCCCGCACGGCCGCGAGCGTTTTCCGCAGGTCTTGCCCGGCCTTGAGCGCCCGCAAACCCGCGGCCTGGATTGCCGTGCCGTCCGCCATCGGATCGGTGAACGGCATGCCGAATTCGACCACGTCCGCGCCAGCTTTGGGCAGACCTTTGAGGATCGCGAGCGAAGTTTCGAAATCCGGGTCGCCGGCCATGGTGAAGGTGACGAGCGCGGCGCGGCCTTCCTTGCGGAGCGCCGCGAAGCGCCGATCGATGCGTCCGGTCATCGCGTTTTATGTCCCAGATGACGCGAGACCGTGTCGAGATCCTTGTCGCCCCGGCCCGACAGATTAACCACCATCAGGTGATCCTTGGGCTTGCGCGGCGCGAGCTCCAGCACCTTGGCGATAGCATGCGCCGGCTCGAGCGCCGGAATGATCCCTTCGAGCTTCGACAAGAGCTGGAAGGCGTGAAGCGCTTCGTCGTCGGTCGCCGACAGGAAGGTGACGCGGCCGACGTCGTGAAGCCACGAATGTTCCGGACCGATGCCCGGATAGTCGAGACCCGCCGAGATCGAATGCGCTTCATTGATCTGGCCGTCGTCGTTCATCAGAAGATAAGTGCGGTTGCCATGCAGCACACCGGGCCGGCCGCCGGCAATCGAGGCCGCGTGCATTCCGGTCTCAAGACCGCGGCCCGCCGCCTCGACGCCGTAGATCTCGATGTCGCTGTTGTCGAGGAACGGATGAAATAAGCCCATGGCGTTCGAGCCGCCGCCGATGCAGGCTATCAGCGAATCCGGCAATCGGCCTTCCGCCGTTTGCATCTGCTCGCGGGTCTCGCGGCCGATGATCGACTGGAAATCCCGGACCATCATCGGATAGGGGTGCGGGCCGGCGATGGTCCCGATGCAATAAAACGTCGATTCAACGTTGGTCACCCAATCGCGCAGCGCCTCGTTCATCGCGTCCTTAAGCGTCTTCGAACCCGATTCCACCGGCACGACCTTGGCGCCGAGCATGTTCATGCGGAAGACATTCGCCTTCTGCCGATCGACGTCGACTGAGCCCATATAGACGATGCACTCGAGGCCGAAGCGCGCGCACAGCGTTGCGGTTGCGACACCGTGCATGCCCGCGCCGGTTTCCGCGATGATGCGCTTCTTGCCCATTCGGCGCGCCAGCAGGATTTGGCCGAGCACATTGTTCACTTTGTGGGCGCCGGTGTGATTAAGCTCCTCGCGCTTCAGATAGATTTTGGCGCCGCCGCAATGCTGGGTCAGTCGCTCGGCGAAATAAAGCGCCGACGGGCGGCCGACATAGTGCGTTAAATAGCCGTCCATCTCCTTTCTGAACGCGGGATCGGTCTTGGCCTCGACGTAGGCCTTTTCCAGCTCCAGGATCAGCGGCATCAACGTTTCGGCGACGAAGCGTCCGCCGTAAATGCCAAAATGGCCGCGCTCGTCGGGACCGGTGCGGAAGGAGTTTAGCGGTTGCGCAGTCATCGCAATCGTCCTAGGCCGCCGAATGAACGCGGTCTGCGGCCGCGGCGCGCGCCGCGCGGACGAATGCGCGGATCTTGTCCGGATCCTTCTCGCCCGGGGCGCGCTCAACGCCCGAGGAGACGTCGACCCCCGACGCCCGCGTGATGCGCAACGCCTCGCCCACATTGCCCGCATCGAGGCCCCCTGAAAGCAGATACGGCACCGCGGGATCGACGGCCTGCAGTAGGCGCCAATCGAAAGTGTTGCCGAGTCCGCCCGGCCGCGTCGCCTCGCGTGGCGCGCGGGCGTCGAATAGCACCAGATCGGCCGCGGACGCATAGGGCACAACGCGATCGAGGTCGCTCTTCCCCGCTATTGGCAGAGCCTTCATGACCGGCAATCCGAACATTCGCCGAACGGCCTGCACATGCCCGATGGATTCGGCGCCATGCAATTGCAAAACATCCGGCTGCAAAGTCTGCACCACCGCGGCTAAAAAAGCTTCGTCGGCATCGACCGTGAGCGCCACTTTTTGAGCGCGACCGCTCACGCGGCGGCCGAGCGCCCGCGC
>DASPWC010000159.1:0-2474 GCA_035622055.1 Xanthobacteraceae bacterium
TTTGACGAGGCGATAGAGCAAAGCACGGCCTTCGCCGCTTTTCAGATCGATGGCGACGCCGCGCTTGTTGCGGTTGAAGGTCGGAAAGAACCCGGCGGCGAAACCGATCCGCCGGCGAGTCGGATCGCCATTCGCCGGCTCAACCTTGATCACGTCGGCGCCGAGGTCGGCGAGAATCAAGCCCGCGCTCGGTCCCATGATGGTGTGACAGAATTCGAGGACGCGAATGCCGGCCAGCGGGAGCATCTCTTCCGTGCGGTTGTCCATTGCTGCTCCCATAAGCGAACGTCGCTCAACTTGAAATTGTGTAAAACCGTAAGCTGTCGATTGACAGATTACAACCCAGCAGTCTTGTTTTCGCATTGCTGGGTCACTGAACAGCGTAAATGCTGCTGGCGTTACTGGCGGTCGGTGCAACGACGTTGCTGCGAGTCGATTACGCGAATGCCGCCGTTCAAGCACAGACGGCACGGGTCCGCATTATAGTATCGCAAGCGCAGCTTGCGGATTTGGCAAAGCGCGATCATGGGCTCTATACGCAGGTCATCAAGGCCTATCGCGGCGGTGGCCCGCTCGTCGTGACGCAACATGAATATCAAGTGCTGAGCGGATTGAGCGCCGCTTATCTCGGCGCAGCGAGAGCTGGCCAGCCCGCGCCGGGCGCCCCTGGGAGCGCGACAAATCCGATATCCATCGGCAAGACGTCGCCGCTGCCAGTTCCGGCGTCCGGCCCGCTGGTGCCTTTCATCCACGGCATGGCGCAACTGGCTACGGATCTCGCGGCCGGGGCAGCATAATTTCCGCCATTGGCCGCTGCTTCGGGAGTGGTCCTGGGAATCGAACTCGTGCTGATCGTCATCAACTTGATCTTGACGCTGCCTTGGCCGGCAACCGCGCCGGCGAAGTAAAAGAACCTCCGCTGAATTGCCAAAGAGCCGTCCGGGCGGAAGGTCCGCCTGGACGGCCTTTGCCCTCTAAGGTCTGCTAGGAAAGCTCAAGACAATCGGTTGCCGGGGCGCGAGGATGACGGGACATCGTGCGTTTTTGCCGCCGATCGCCGCGATCCTATTGTCCTCCGTCACTGCCGGTCACGCCGGTGACATTCGGGTGCCGTGGATCAAACAGAAGACCGCGACGGAATGCGGGCGCGCCGTACTCGCCTCCGTGGCCGCGCGACACGGTGGCGATGCCGAAAAGTATTATCGAGAACTGCCCGCGCCACCCGATCGCTCACGAGGTTTTTCGATCCTGGACGTCAAAAACTTCGGTACGAATGTCGGCGTCGATCTTTCGATCCTGCAGCCGGATGGGATAACCATTGCAGGCGAGTGCTGGAGCGGCCGGCCGGGGCTGCCTATTTCTCCAAACTGGCGGATATGGTCGGCGCGGGCATCCCGTTATCGTCGCAACCAGGGATTCGTCGAGCCGCGGACATTACCTGTTTTTGGTCGGCGCCAGTGCGGGCCAATTCATCGCGCTCGATCCAAGCACGCCCGAGCGAAAGACGATAAGTCTCCGCTCATTGCGGTCGATGATGTGCGGCTTCGGTTATGTCGCTCTCGCCGTTCAAGACTGACGGCCAAGGCGCGGAGCTGGCGGCACTTTAGCCGTTTTTCGCCCGCGCCCCTTGGATCGCGCGCCAGATCACTTCCGGCTTCGCCGGCATTTCGATGTGCTTGATGCCGAGCACCGAGAGCGCATCGACGATCGCGTTGGCGACGGCCGGCATCGCGCCGACGCAGCCCGCTTCGCCGGCGCCCTTGACGCCCAGCGGATTGGTCTTGGTCGGCACCGGATTGCTTTCGACGTGGAATGCGGTGAGATCACCGGCGCGCGGCATCGGATAGTCCATGAAGGAGCCGGTGAGGATCTGGCCCTGCTCGTCGAACTTGATGTCCTCCATCAGGATCTGCCCAACGCCCATGGCGATGCCGCCATCGACCTGCCCATGCAGTAAAAGCGGATTGATCACCGTGCCGACGTCGTCGACCACGTTGTAGCCGACGATCTCGACTTGGCCGGTCTCTTCGTCGATCTCGAGCTCGCAGACGTGCACACCGTTGGGATAGCTCGCCACCTTGCCGGTATAGATCGCCTTCTCGATCAGTCCCGGCTCCATGTCTTGCGGCAAATTCTTCGGCTCGAGCGACGCCTTGGCCACTTCCTTGATGGTGAGCGTCCGATTGGTCTTTTTGCTTGAAAACACGCCGTCGGCGAAATTGATCTCGCCGGCGTCGAGCTTGAGCATATGAGCGGCGATGGCCTTGGCCTTGATTTCGACCTTGTCGGCGGCAAGCGTAAAAGCGGAACCGGAGAAGGTCGCCGAACGCGAACCGCCGGTGCCTTCGGCGAAAAAAACCTGGTCGGTATCGCCCTGGATATAGGTGACTTCGTTCGGATCGAGCCCAAGCCGGTCGCAGACGATCTGTTTGAACGCGGTTTCGTGGCCCTGGCCCTGATTGACGCTGCCGGAA
>DASPWC010000160.1:0-5853 GCA_035622055.1 Xanthobacteraceae bacterium
CGGTGGAGATGCTGGCGCGGCCGATCACCCGGATCGTTTCGCCGACGCCGGGAATAAGAAAAAGCAGCGCCACGCGCGGATCGCCGACGATGTTGCGAAGCGAATCGATGCGATTGTTGCCGCGGCGGTCGGGGATCAGCAACGTCTTTTCGTCCCGAACGCGCACGAAGCCGGCTGCGTCGCCGCGCGGCGAGCAATCGAGGCCCTCGGGCCCAACGGTCGCGAGCGCAAAGAATGGCGCCGCCTCGATGAATTTCCGATAATTCGCGTCGATATGATCGATCTCTTTGACGAGCGACGGGCCGTGGGGCTTGTCGTACAGAGCCTCAAGCGCTTCCAGCGTCGCGACGTGATGATCGCCAGTTTGCCCCATCGTCATGACTCCTAGCTCCGTCTGGCTCTGTCGTGCCTGCCGATCGAGAAATGCCGGCATCAAGCGGCCAGCAATTGCGTCCCGTCGTGACCGACGATCCGCAGTTCTACGATATTGCCCGGCTCTGCCGGCGCGCCAAGTTTGACGGCGGTGAACTGCTCGGTCCGGGCGGCGTGACGGGATTCCACGAGCGCGCGCCGCGCCGCGCCCACTTCGCCGTCAAGATGGCGCGTCAGCGCCAGCGCACCGCATTCGCGCAGGCGCCGTGCCCGTTCCTTGACGATGTTCCGGTCGATTTGCGGCATTCGCGCCGCCGGCGTTCCGGGCCGCGGCGAGAACGGAAACACATGCAGGTACGTCAAACCGCATTCCGCGACGAGATCGAGCGAGTGCCGGAACATGTCGTCGCTTTCGGTCGGAAAGCCGGCGATCAGATCGGCGCCGAACACAATATCCGGCCTCAATTGCCGCACCCTGCGGCAGAATGCGATCGCATCGGCGCGGCTGTGCCGCCGTTTCATGCGCTTGAGGATAAGGTCGTCGCCCGATTGCAGCGACAAATGCAGATGCGGCATCAGCCGGGGGTCGCCGGCGAGGGCATCGAGAAGGTCGCGATCCGCCTCCACGGAATCGATCGACGACAACCGCAAGCGCTTCAGCTCCGGCACATGTTTGAGAATCTGTTTGACCAGCGTACCGAGCTTTGGCGCGCCCGGCAGATCGGCGCCATAGCCGGTGATATCGACGCCGGTGAGCACGATCTCGCGATAACAGTTGCCGACGAGCCCGCGCACATCCTCGACCACGGCCCCGATCGGCACCGAACGTGAATTGCCTCTGCCGAAAGGAATGATGCAGAAAGTACAGCGGTGATCGCAGCCATTCTGCACCTGGACGAAAGCGCGCGTCCGTCCCGTAAATGCATCGACGAGATGGGCTGCGGTCTCCTTCACGGCCATGATGTCGTTGACGATCGCTTTCGGCGAGCCCTCGAGGTCGAAGGCGGCTCGCGCTTTCGCCCAGCCGGCGGTGGAAAGCTTCTCGGTATTGCCGATGACACGGTCGGCCTCGGCCATGCCGATAAAGGTTTGCGGCTCGGTCTGCGCTGCGCAGCCAGTGACGATAATCTCCGCCTGCGGGCGCTGGCGGCGGAGCGCGCGAATGGCCTGCCGCGCTTGGCGTACGGCTTCCGTCGTCACCGCGCAGGTATTGACCACAACGCTATCGGTGAACCCGGCGCGCTCGGCCTCCCGCCGGATGACTTCGGACTCGGCGGCGTTGAGACGGCAGCCGAAGGTGACGACATCGACGCTCATCGGCTCACCGCGCGTCCCAAGTCGGCATCGAAGCGACCTTTATGTTCGTAGGCGACGGGGCCGGTCATCAGCACGTGGTCGTCGTCTTCGCGCCATTCGACCGCAAGATCGCCGCCGGGCAAAGTGACCGTTACGCGCCGATCGGCGCGATCAAGCCGCGCCGCCGCGACCGCGGCCGCGCAAGCCGCCGATCCACAAGCCGCTGTCAACCCAGCCCCGCGTTCCCAGGTTCGTATCACGACGTGCTCGCGCGATGGCGTTGCCGCCAGGGTAATATTGGCGCGCTCCGGAAAGAGCGGGTCATGCTCGAGCTTGGGGCCGATCGAGACAAGATCGTAAGTTGAGGGATCTTCGACCCAGAAAATGGCGTGCGGGTTGCCCATGCTGACGGCGGAGGGCGACCGCAGGATCGGTGCGCCTGGCGGTCCGAACGCAAGTTCAATTGCGCGCGTGTCGGCAAATTCGCGCGCCAGCGGAACTTCATTCCAGCGCAAGCGGGGCCGGCCCATATCGACGGTGAAAAGGCCGCCTTCCGCGCGCCAGCAGGCGATCACGCCGGCGGCTGTCTCGAATTTCAGCTCCGGCTGGCCGGTCTGCGCGCTGACGAGGGCGGCCACGCAGCGCATGCCGTTGCCGCAAGCGCCGGCTTCCGAGCCGTCGCTATTGTAGATGCGGATCGCCGCGTCGGCGGCGCCGCGCGCCGGGTAAAGCGCCATGAGCTGATCGTATGGCTCCTGGTGCGCAGCCGCGCGCGCCTCGGCGGCCTCGATCGGCTTCGGCGCCGCACGCAAATCGACAACGACGATCTCGTTGCCGAGGCCGTTCATTTTAACGAAGTTCAGGTTCGCCAAAGCGCCGATAGTGGGAGCGCCCATGATCTTAAGCCCGTTGCAATGCCCAGAATTGAAATGCCCAGAATCGAGATGCCATGCTTATAGCGTGTTCATCGCCGAAGCCCGCAATAAAGCCCGATTGTCCTTGTTTATATGAGCAACCTGTCGGCTGACCGCAAATCTAACTTACGTGATGGCGGCGACGGAATTTAGGTGAGGCGTGACGCGCTGACGTGGTAAAAGCAGGCTGGGACGACTGCAGAATTACGTCGGCGGCAATAACCTGCTCTTTTGAGGAGAACGCGATGTCGTTCGGAGTGCTGCGCACCGCGATAGCGGGCGCAACCCTGGCAATTTTCACTGTTCCCGCAACCCCGTCCTTCGCGCAAACGCCGCCGGCTTCGCCCAACACGCCGACGCAAATTAGCCCGCCAACGACGCCGTCCCAAGCGGGCGACGTATTTGGTCAAGACGCGACACTGACCGGCAAGACCATCATTTACGTCAAGGGAACCGGCACCTGGGATAAAGCCTTCGAAATCATCAAAAGCTCGTTCAAGAAGATCAACGGCTATCTCGACAAGGCGGGCATCAAGCCTGACGGCATGCCGATGACGATTTTCACGGCGACCGACGATACCGGCTTTGATTATGAGGCAGCCGTGCCGATCGCAGCGCCGCCCAATGATCCGCCGCACGGCGACCTGGCCATCGGGCGTTCGCCGGACGGCCCGGCGCTCAAATTCGTGCATCGCGGCTCGTACGACGATCTCGACAACACCTACGAGGCGATTACCAATTATCTCGACGATAAACGGCTCGAAGCCAAGGACATGTTCATCGAGGAATATGTGACGGATCCGGCCACGACCGACGCCAAGAAGCTCGTGGTTAATGTCTATGTCTTGATCAAATCGGGCCAAAGCTCGCCGGGCTGACCGGCGCATGATCCGGAAAAAGCCCGGGCGGATTCGATCCGGAGTCGAAACCGGTTTTCCGAAAAGGTTATGGCTTTCAAAAACCTGGAGCCGCAATCGATTCAATTTAAAGCGGCCGCGCTCCAGGACCCTGGTTCCGATCGGTTGACAGTACCCCGCGCCGTCACTAGCTTCCGCTCGCTCTCGAAAGAGACCCGAGCTTTAGTCGCCGACCGGCCCTGGAGGCTGGAGGCAATCGCCCGACAGCGCGATGCGCCCTCGGGCGCGCGGGTTATTGCAAGGCAAAGATGTTCGACAGTCTTTCGGAACGTCTGAATGGTATTCTCGACCGGCTCACCCGGCGCGGCGCGCTGTCGGAGGCTGACGTCGAGGCCGCGCTGCGCGAAGTACGGCACGCGCTCTTCGAGGCCGACGTGGCGCTCGATGTCGCGCGCAGCTTCACCGAACAGGTCAAGCAGCGCGCCGTCGGCGTGGAGGTGATCAAATCCGTCACCCCCGGCCAGATGGTCGTGAAGATCGTGCACGACCAATTGATCGAAACCTTGGGAGCGAGCGCACAGCCGATCGACCTCAATGCCCCGGCTCCGATCGTCATTATGATGGTGGGATTGCAGGGTTCGGGCAAAACCACCACCACGGCAAAAATTGCAAAGCGCCTTGCGGACGGTTTGAAGCGCAAGGTGCTGATGGCCTCGCTCGATACGCGCCGGCCTGCGGCCATGGAACAGCTCGCGGTGCTCGGCCGTCAGGTCGGCGTTGAGACGCTTCCTGCCGTCGCGGGGCAGACGCCGGTGCAGATCGCCGGCCGCGCAATGCAGGCGGCGCGGCTCGGCGGTTACGACGTCGTCCTGCTCGACACCGCCGGACGGCTTACGCTCGACGAGGCGATGATGGCCGAGGCAGCCGAAGTCCGCCGTGCCGCCAATCCGCACGAAGTGCTTCTCGTCGCCGACGCGCTGACCGGCCAGGACGCGGTCAACCTTGCGCGCGCTTTCAACGAGCGGCTCGACCTGACCGGCATCGTTCTGACGCGGATCGACGGCGATGGCCGCGGCGGCGCGGCGCTGTCGATGCGCGCGGTCACCGGCAAGCCGATCAAACTCATCGGAACCGGCGAGAAGCTCGATGCGATCGAGGATTTTTATCCGGCCCGCATCGCCGACCGCATTCTCGGCATGGGCGATATCATTTCACTCGTTGAAAAGGCGGCCGCGACCATCGACGCCGAAAAGGCCGCCCGCGTCGCCGAGAAAATGCGCAAGGGCGCTTTCGATCTGGCGGACCTGCGCGAGCAGCTCGCGCAGATGCAGCATATGGGAGGCATGACCGGGCTGATGGCGATGCTGCCCGGCATCGCCAAGATCAAAAATCAGCTCGCCGAGCGCAATCTCGACGAGAAAGTGCTCAAGCGGCAAATGGCAATCATCGATTCGATGACGCCGCAGGAGCGCCGCAACCCGGATGTGCTCAAGGCGAGCCGCAAGCGCCGTATCGCGGCCGGATCCGGCACCAAGCCGGAGGACATCAATAAGCTTCTAAAAATGCACCGCACTATGGCCGATGTGATGAAAGCGATGGGCGGCGCCAAGCGCGGGCCGATGGCGGGGTTCGCCAACATGCTCGGCTTCGGCGGCGGCGGAATGCCGAGCCCGGAAGAAATGGCCAAGCTTGCGGAGAAAATGCCAGGCGGCCTGCCCGCGGCCATGCCCGGCGCGCCGGGCTTGCCGCCGAAAATGCCGGGCCTGCCAGGCCTGCCGCCGAATTTTCCAGGGCTGCCCGGAGGTATGCCCGGGCTCGGGCCGAAATTCCCGGGCAATCTTCCGGGCCTGGGAAAAAAGAAGTGATCGTTTTGACCAATGTCTCCATCCCGTCATTGCGGATCGGCCGCTGCACGGCGCACCGGAATGACAAAAAAGCGAAAGGAAATTGAATGTCTCTCGTTATTCGCATGGCACGCGCCGGCACCAAAAAGCGGCCGGTCTATCACATCGTCGTCGCCGACAGCCGCGCGCCGCGCGATGGTCGCTTTATCGAGCGGCTCGGCTATTTCAATCCGCTGTTGCCGAAGGAAAAGACCGAGCGGCTGAAATTCGACCTGGAAAAAGCCAAGACCTGGATGGCCAAAGGCGCGCAGCCGTCCGATCGCGTCATGCGTTTTCTCGACGCTGCCGGCGTGATGAAGCGGCCGAAGCGAAACAATCCGGAAAAGGCCGTTCCGCGCAAGGAACGCAAGGCCAAGGAAGAGGCCGCAAAAGCCGCCGCGGGCGCCGCGCCGGCGGCGCCAGCCGGTCAAGCCGCAGCGGCGGGCGCGCCCGCAGCGAGCTAACGGTGGCGGGCGCGCGCATCTGTCTCGGACAAATCGGCGCCGCCCACGGCATCCGCGGCGAAGTCCG
>DASPWC010000161.1:0-3151 GCA_035622055.1 Xanthobacteraceae bacterium
TAATGGTCGTAGGCCTGCCAAGTAGCAGGTGGTTTTAGCAACGTGCGCTCTGCTTCCGCCCTGTTTACATGCGCGGCAAGAATCGCGGCGATGGTGCGCGCGACTTCGTCCTGGATCGAAAATACATCCATTAATTCGCGGTCGTAACGTTCGGCCCAACGATGCGTTCCGGTTCCGCTGTCGATCAGCTGCGCACTGATGCGAATGCGTTCGCCGCCTCGGCGAATGCTGCCCTCCAAAACATACCGCACTCCGAGCTCGCGGCCCACTTGGCGCAGATCCACCGTCTTGCCTTTGTATCTGAAACTTGAGTTTCGCGCGATAACAAATAAGTCTGAAAATCGCGATAGCTCGGTGATGATGTCTTCCGAGACGCCGTCAGCAAAATAATCTTGTTTGGGATCGCCACTTAGATTCTCAAACGGAAGAACGGCGATCGATGGCTTATCGGGAATGGGAAGCGCCGGCGCTTCTCCAAAGCGAACTCCGTAGATTCGCACTGGCTGCAGAATATTTTTGAGCTGTTGCTCGCCCATGTCGCTGACGTCGATGGCGACCTTGCCCTTGATTTGCTTGTAAGCTTCGTCCGAAAGGCATATCGCGCCGGGCCTAGCGAGCGACTCGACGCGAGCGGCGATATTGACGCCGTCTCCGTAAATGTCACCCTTGTTGTCGACGATGACGTCACCGACATTGATGCCGATGCGAAATTCGACTCTTCTCTCCTCGGGAACTGCCGAGTTTCGCCCGGCCATCTCGTTTTGTATTTCGACGGCACAGAGGGTCGCATCGACTGCGCTTGCGAATTCTATAAGCACGGAATCGCCGGGGCTGTTGACGATTCGGCCGCGGTGCTCGGTGACCTTTGGGTCGATGACCTCACGTTGCGATGCTTTGAGCGCCGCGAGAGTGCCTTCCTCGTCACTTCCCATAAGGCGGCTGTAGCCGGCAACATCGGCTGCAAGAATGGCGGCCAGCCGCCGTTGGATCCGCGCATCGGCCATGAAAAATGCCTCAAGCTTAGGTGCTTACGACAGCAAGTCTATGCGTCGGGGGCGGGTTATGTCCATGAGTCAGCAATGTCGCACTTGTGTCTTCGCCGATCACCTGACCATGTCTGATTAGGGTTCGCTTAATACGCGCGCCTAACGGTCTTGAATGTCCTGCCAAGCCTCAAATAAGCGGCAATAGCGCCGAGGTAGAATTGTCGCCAATTTGAATTATCGGGATAAGCTAGATCGTGGGCGGAGAATGTCGAAACCACTTAAGGAGGTCCCATGCGGGTGCTGGTTTTTCAACACGTTCCGGTTGAGCATCCGGGCGTGTTTCGCGATCTCTGGCGGGAGAAGGGAGATGAATGGCTTGCGGTCGAGCTGGACGCCGGACAGCAAATTCCAGATTTCGGCGATTTTGATTTGCTCGTCGTCATGGGCGGCCCGATGGATGTCTGGCAGGAGGATATCTATCCGTGGCTCGCCTCCGAGAAATCTGCAATTCGGCACTGGGTGAAGGATCTGGCCCGCCCGTTTCTCGGCATATGTCTGGGGCACCAACTGCTCGCGGCGTCGCTGGGCGGTGGCGTAGGACTAATGGAACGGCCAGAGATCGGCCTCGCCGAGGTGGAGCTGACCGGTGCGGGCCTGCGCAATCCGCTTTTTGCGGGCTTCACCGAAAGGATGGAGACGTTTCAGTGGCACGGTGCAGAGATTTCGCAGGTTCCGGACGGAGCCGAGATTCTCGCGGCGAATTCGTTATGCCCCGTCCAAGCGTTACGCTGGGGACGGCACGCTTACGGGCTGCAATATCATGTTGAGATCGGCGCCTCGACCGTGATGGAGTGGAACGAAATTCCCGAATATCGAGCCGGACTTGAGCGCTCCCTCGGCGTCAACGCAGCTTTGCAATTGAGCGAGGCGGTAACCCCGCGGCTTCCTCTCATGCAAACCAGCGCCCGTCGCTTGAACGAAAACATGACGAAAATCGTGGCGGCCTCGCATCGGGCAATGGCTTATTGAGGGATCTCGAGGCCTTTGTTTTTTCTTTGGCTGCACAATGACCTTCATTGCGGGTCGAGCGCGGCCGCGCGGCGGCTTAACAATTCGGAAGAGGCCGATATTGCATGCGCGCGATGGTACTGGACCGCCCGGGCGAGCCGCTCAAGCTCATGGAGCGGCCTGATCCCAAGCCGGGTGTCGGTGAGGTGAGAATTCGCGTCGCTGCCTGCGGCGTGTGCCGCACCGACCTCCATGTCGTCGACGGCGAATTGCCAAGCGCGAAGCTTCCGATCATTCCCGGCCATGAAATTGTCGGGCGAATTGACATGGCGGGTGGCGGTGTCGACACGCCTGAGCTCGGCCGGCGCGTCGGTGTGCCCTGGCTAGCAAGGACTTGTGGGCATTGTCGATATTGCCTCGAAGGGCGCGAAAACCTCTGCGACCAGCCGTTGTTCACGGGATATACGCGTGACGGCGGCTACGCCACGCACGTCATCGCCGACGCGCGGTACGTATTTCCGCTGCCCGACGATGGGGACGATGTTGCGATGGCGCCGCTTCTGTGCGCCGGGTTAATCGGATGGCGCTCGCTGCAAATGGCCGGAGATGGGCGGAATATCGGCTTCTACGGCTTTGGCGCTGCCGCCCACATCATTGCGCAAGTCGCGCGCTGGCAGGGCCGCGAGGTATTCGCTTTTACCAGAGCCGGCGACGCCGCGGCGCAGGCCTTTGCGAAGAAACTCGGCGCATGCTGGACGGGAAATTCCGATGACACGCCTCCCGAGCCGCTCGACTGCGCTATCATTTACGCGCCCGTCGGGGCGCTCATCCCGGCGGCACTTCGCGCGGTCCGCAAGGGTGGGCGCGTCGTCTGCGCCGGAATTCACATGAGCGACGTTCCAAGCTTTCCTTACAGTATCTTATGGCAGGAGCGGGAAGTTAGATCGGTGGCCAACCTTACCCGCCGAGACGGCGAAGAGTTTTTCGCAATCGTGCCAAAAGCTGCAATCAAGACACAAACCGTTCCTTACCCGCTCGTTCGCGCCAACGAGGCGCTCGCCGACCTGCGCGGCGGCCGGCTGCAAGGCGCCGCCGTGCTGGTGCCGTGATGCCGACCGTTATTTGATTGCGGCGCGCGCTTTGGCCAAGGTTTGCTC
>DASPWC010000162.1:0-3044 GCA_035622055.1 Xanthobacteraceae bacterium
GAGCCGCGACAGCCGCGCGGTCGATTTCACCGCGATTTCCGCGGCGAGCCAGGCGCCGAACGACACGCCGACGAGCGTGACGCCGCGCAGGTCGAGCTGATCGAGCAGATCGAGGTAAAAATAGGAAAGATCGTCGACCGAGCGCGCGCCACTCGGCAATTCCGAGCCGCCGAATCCAGGATGCGTAGGCGCAATAATGTGCGCAGCTTCGGCAAGTCCGTCGATCGCGGCCGTCGCCGGCTCGATGCCGTTTTCCGCGTGAAGGAAAAGCAGTGGCCGGCCCTCGCCGCGTTCGATCATATCGATGCGCGTACCTTCGACGACGAGCGAGTCAGACGCGGCGTGAGCTTTCTGAAGCATCCACTATCCCAAGACTTTTCACTCTTGCGCCGTTGTTCTACCACGGCAAATCCATTTTACCATTGCATGCGGCTCGGTTTTGGACGCAAGGAAATTACCGATAGCGACATTGCACTCCACGGCGCATCGTTCCGTTAAAGCTCGCGCTCAAGTAGGCCGGCTTCTTCGTTCGCCTCTGCATTGCGCCTGCCGGCTCGCATTATTGGATGGACAGCCCGATCGAGGATACGGGCCCCTTTTCGGGCTATCTAGCGACGAGGCTTCTTCGTTTTCTCGCCGAGCGGCTTTTAGCGTCGTGAGGCAAAGGCCGTCATTTCTTCTCCAGAAGCAACGTACCTTCCTTGCGGATGAGGGGCTGCACTGCTTCGGCAACCTTGGCCAGGAGCCAAGGCAGATAAACCTGAAGCGTAACTTGGTCGTCCGCGACATCGATGGTGCCGCTCGCCACTTGCCCGAGCGCGCTCACACGGAACTGCAAGTGCGCGCCGGTCCAGGTTTCCTCGTCGATGGCGAACAGATGCCCATAATTAGCGCGAACACCGCCGAATCCAGATTTCAAGCGGTGTACGGCTTCGTCTTTTCCAAGACGGTGCGGGATCGACACAACAAACGGCTTCGACATGACCGCTCCACTGACGACCCCTCAAGCCACATATGGGCGGCAAAGCGCGCTTATTTTAGGCCGCGAACTTAGCGGCTCCGGGCGCCTCGGCCACGAGGCTTGTCAGCGGCTTGATACGGAACAAGAGGATCATGGTCGTAGCCGCCACCAGCATGATCGCCACGGCGAGCAGCAATGGCGCGACGAAGGCGCCGGTTGCTTCCGCGATGACGCCGCTAAGATAGGGAGACACCGTCGCACCGACAATGCCGAAGAAATTCATGACCCCGCCCAAAGTACCGGTCTGGTTCGGCGCGACATCGGTACAAATCGTCCAATACGGTACCACATAGAACGCGAGGCCGGCATTGGCGATCACGATCAAGGTCACAGCCAGCGTATTGGACTCCGTCGTTGCGGCGATCAGCGTCGTTACCGCGTAAATCGCCGCACCGAGCGCAACGAAGAATTTGCGGTGGAAGCCGCCAGCGGTCCAGCCGGATTCGGCCATCCAGTCCATCGCCCAGCCCGCAAAATTCGCGCTGATGAAAGCGACCACGAAAGGCAGCGCACTCAGCGCGCTCGCCGTGAGCAGCGGAATGTGCCGGTAGTGAGTCAGGTATTGCGGAAGCCAGGTTAAGAAAATGTACTGGCAGTAGGGCAGCGCAAAATAGCCGATGTAGAAAGGCCACAGCGCCGGGCTCGTCACGAGCAGCCGGTTCGGAATCGGAGCTTGCGCAGCGCGCTCCTTGGCTTCTTCGCTCTGCGCATGCGCGCCCTGCGGCCTGGGATCGGCAAAGTTTTTCGCATAACGCCACCACACCGCCGCCCCGACCAAACCAAGAAGGCCAAACGCAATGAAGATGTAGGCCGGGGATCCTGTCGCCTGCAGAATCAGTCCGGCAAAAAACACGCCGGCTGCGGGGCCAAGCTGCGCTCCCGACTGCATGAAAGCCGCGAACCTGCCGCGTCTGGTCTTGGAAGGTATCGCAAGCGCCACGGCGGCCACGCTTGCAGGAACGTAAGGCGCTTCGAATGCGCCGAGCAGAACCCGGAACGTCGCGGTCAGCCATAGCACCGTTGGCGTCAGCGGCGTGAGCAGGACCCACAGCGACCAGCCGGCCATCGAACCCGCCAGCGTACGCCGCGGCCCCGCTCGATCGGCAATCCAGCCGCCGATCGGCTGGATCACCAGGTAGCCCAGCGAAAAAGCGCTCAGCATCAAGCCGATCGTCGAGGGCGCCCAATTCAAATCCTTGGCCCAGGCGGCGGCCGCGACGCTGAAATTACTGCGGTCCGCCCAGAGCAGCACGCTGCCGGCGAAAAAGACCGCGACCGTCACCAGCCAATTGATCGGCCGTATCGAGGTTTCCTTCCCGGTCGCAGCGGTATGATCCGCGTTCGCTGGCATTGGCGCTTCTCCCCAAGTTTGGTTTTCCCGGTGGCGTCGTTTTCGCACCACCGAATTCAGCCCGATTATTTAGCCCGCATCATAGGGTCTCATGCGCCTTCCATGACCGGCAAAGTAATGGCCGAAGGATGCCCTAGCGAATGAGGGGCCTGCGGACTTCGAGTCATCCGCCAACCAAAGTGTTCCAACACAAAGGCGCGCCGATGCGATAGGTCGGCTACCCCCTTTGCGCTCCGGCTGGGTTCCTTCCATCGGGCGGAAAAAAGCCAATTTCCGCATAAGGATAGTGGCATAGCGATCGCGCCCAAAATTTAAGCAAAAGCCGGTCTCACTAATGCCAACCCTCCATTTTTCCCTTTAAATTGCGCTCTGGCGCAGAGATTGCTTGGCAATTCCTACCGGTGGCATTCGGGAATGTACGCTGGCAAGTCGGGACTAGGCATGTTCGACGAAATGACAGGAAGCGTCGACAGTGGGCAGGCCGTTCGGCCGGCCTATTGTGAATTGTCGCGCTGGCTCAACGAAATCAAACCGGACTTGCTCGATTTGCGCAGGCGCGAGGCGGAAGTGGTTTTCCGCCGCATCGGCATCACCTTCGCGGTCCACGGCGACCCCGAGGCGCAAGAGCGGCTCATCCCGTTCGACATTATTCCCCGCATTCTCACGGCCGAC
>DASPWC010000163.1:0-5603 GCA_035622055.1 Xanthobacteraceae bacterium
GCGCATCGCGCTGTTCCCGAAACCGTGGCCATGGCGCAAGAGTTCAAATGGCTCGGCGCCTACCGCCCGGCCGGCTTCGCCTGGATGACACAGGACCTCAATCCGACGGGGGCGGTCGGCGATGCGACGCTGGCAAAGGCCGGCAAGGGCGACGCGGCCCTGACCCAAGGCGCGCAGGCCTTTGTGGAATTATTGCTCGAGATCGACCGCTTCGATCTCGCCCGGCTGCGCCAGGGACCGCTCGATGAGAAGTAAAGGCCAATCCGATCGCCTACGGCAGAATCCGGAAAAGTGGCAGGCGCCGTGCCCGTGCCGATCTCAGGCGCGGGAATAACATCAAGCCGCGATCTTCACGTATTCAAAGTCGCCCGGCTTGTTGTCGATGCCGATGCGGGGCGGCGCGATCCAGCTCGCGAACTTGCCGGGCACAACGACTTGTTCCATCAGACTCCCGATGAAGTCGCCGTCGTCCTTCGACGGCAGCCATTGATTTTTGTCGCGGTTCCACGCCGTCTCGTCGATAAGCTTGCCGGCCGGCGTCACTTTCGCATCCTTGAATTCGCCGATCTGGCGATGAAAGCCGACATGCGGCAATTCCAATTTGAATGCGACGCCGGTCTTGTCGATGATCTTGTTCCAGCGATCGAGGCCGCGCTGGCAATCGGCAGTGTAGTCGTCGCGCAGCCGCATATTGATCGCTGTCAGCGCCGGCTCGTCGACGCGCTTGATCTCGCCGGCGACGAACTTGAGTACGGGGTAGGTGGCATTTTCCAGACGATGGTCGTCATCGATCTTGGTTTCCTGGAAGCGGCCTTTGAGCCCCGCGGTGAACGTGTTCGCCGCGTTGGTCGACACCTCCGAACCGAACAGATCGAGCGACAGTGAGTAGTGGAGATTGAGCTTCTTCTGCATCGTCGGCAGGTCGATGACGCCAAGCGCGCGTACCTTGTCGATCTCGGCCGGATCTTCGATCCCGACTGCTTTCATCGCCTCGCAGGTGCGCTGAATGGTGCGGCCGACTCCGGTTTCGCCGACGAACATGTGGTGCGCCTCCTCCGTCAGCATGAAACGGCAAGTGCGCGAGAGTGGATCGAAGCCGGATTGCGCCAGGCTTTCGAGCTGCATCTTGCCGTCGCGATCGGTGAAGAAGGTGAACATGTGAAACGATAGCCAGTCGGGCGTCGCTTCGTTGAAGGCGCCGAGCATGCGCGGCTTGTCGGCGTCGCCGGAGCGGCGCTGCAAGAGCTCCGCCGCCTCTTCGCGGCCGTCGCGGCCAAAATATTTCTGTAGGAGATAGACCATCGCCCACAGGTGCCGACCCTCTTCGACGTTGACCTGAAACACATTGCGCATGTCGTAGAGCGAAGGCGCGGTCTTGCCGAGATGCCGCTGCTGCTCGACCGAAGCGGGCTCGGTGTCACCCTGGATCACGATCAAGCGCCGCAGCATGGCGCGATATTCGCCGGGCACGTCCTGCCAGGCCGGCTCGCCGTGGTGGCGGCCGAACGGAATTTTGCGGTCTTCCTCCTTGGGCGCGAGCAGAATGCCCCAGCGGTATTCGGGCATTCGCACATAGTCGAATTTGGCCCAGCCCTTCGGGTCGACCGACACCGCGGTGCGCAGATAGACGAGCGACTGCTGAAACCCTTCCGGTCCCATGTCCATCCACCAGTCGATATAGCCCGGGTGCCAGCTTTCCAGTGCGCGCAGCACTTGGCGGTCTTCGGAAAGGTTGACGTTGTTGGGGATCTTGGTTGTGTAATCGATGTTATCGATCGCCATGACCGGCTCCTCTCTTAGACGCGGCGCGTGTCGAAGACCGGCTTGTGGCCGGTGCCATAGCGCTTGAGCGCACCTTCCTCGCCGATGGCGTTCGGGCGCTGAAAAATCCAATTCTGCCAAGCCGTCAGCCGCGCGAAGATTTTCGACTCCATCGTCTCCGGCCCGGTGAAACGCAGATTGGCTTCGAGACCGGTGAGAGCATCGGGCGAGAAGCTTGCGCGTTCTTCGAGAAACACGCGCACTTCATCGTCCCAGTCGATGTCGTCGAGTGCGAAGGTGACGAGCCCGAGCCGTTGCGCGGTCGCGGCATCTATGGATTTGCCGCGCTGCGCCTTGGCGGCTTCGAGGTCGGCCGGATTGCCAAAAAAGCGGCTAGCGAGCCGCGTCAGTTCGTTCGACATCGGATAGGGGCCGAAATTGACGTCGGCGAGGGCAAGCGCCGCGGGCGGCTTGTTGCCGCCGTCGCGGCGGCCGACCAGCATGTAAGAACGGTCGCTGGCGAGCGGCAATTCGGCAAGCGTGCCGGCAAAGCATGAGCCCGGTTCGATCAAGCTTACGAGCGAGCGCGAGGTGAGATCGACGCGCTTGAGCACCCGCTTCCACAGCAGCCGAATTTCGCGCGCCAGCCAATGGTCCTTGTTGGCGTCGAGGAAGCCATCGTAAGCCAGCACTTTGTCCGGCTCGCCCGACGATTTAAAGACGATCACGGCGACATCGAGCTCGTTGAACCGGATGTGCAAAATCGCATCGTCCAATTCGCGGGCGAGCTGAAGCGGCCAAAAGCCGGCGCCCAGAGAGGCCATGGCTTGCGCGGTGGCGGGCGGGGGCTCGCTCGGGCCTCGTACGGTGATGGTTGCGACTCGTTCGCCGCGCCGAAATTCAACGGAAAGCGTACCGTATTCGATACCGTTAGCGCTGAAGGTTCGCGGTAGCGGCGTGAGCTTGATTCCCGAATCCGACGCGGCGCGGCGCGATTGCGAAACAAATTGCCGCGCGTGCGCCTCGATTGCCTGGTCGAACTTGGATCTCGGCACGACGTCGTCGACCAGCCGCCATTCGAGCGCGCGCTTGCCTTTCACGCCTTCTTCGGTGGTGCAGAACACGTCCGCATGATCGCGGCGGACTTTGCGTTTGTCGGAAACGCGGGTGAGACCGCCGGTCCCCGGCAATACCGCCAAGAGCGGCAGTTCCGGGAGCGACACCGCCGCCGCGCCGTCATCGACCAGCATGATGTGGTCGGTGGCAAGGGCCAGCTCGTAGCCGCCGCCGGACGCGGTGCCGTTGATGGCGCATATCGATTTCAGTCCCGAATTCTCGCTGAGGTCCTCGATGCCGTTGCGGGTCTCGTTAGTGAACTTGCAGAAGTTGACTTTGTGGGCGTGGCTTGCGCCGGCAAGCATGCGAATATTGGCTCCAGCCGAAAAAACCCGCGGCTTCGCCGAGCGCAGCACTAGAACGCGCGCTTGCGGGTACTCGAATTTCAAGCGCTCGATCGCGTCGGCCAGTTCGATATCGACGCCAAGATCGTAGGAGTTCAGTTTCAGGTCGTAACCTTCGAATAAGCCCGACTTCTCGTCGACGTCCATGATGAGGGTTGCGACTTCGCCGTCGACATTGAGCTTCCAATGGCGATAGCGGGCGGGCTCGGTCTGAAAATCGATGCGCATACGGCCCGGAGCCGGCTGCACAATGGCACGATTGGCGTCGCTCATGAGCGCCCCGATCGCGATGCCGCGACCCTCCATACTGTGTATTATAATGCATAGCCGCGCGGCCAAGTCGCTCGTTAATATGCATTATAATTCATGACGTGACAATCCCGGATTGGGGGAACAATTTCCCCTCGTCGTGGTCACGGACGAGCCGGTTGATGAAGTCGGCCACGGCCGTGACCGTGACGTCCGGCGCTTCGCGATAGGGAATGTGGCGAATGCCCGGGATCACGAGCGCTTCGACCGGGCAGAAACATTGCTCTTGCGCCACCTCAATCTGCTTGAGCGTGCCGTATTGATCGTTTTCGCCCTGCACGATCAGCATGGGGACGCGGATATAGCCGAGCACTTCGGTGATATCCCATTTCTGAAAATCCGGATGCGTCCAGGGCTCGTTCCAGCTGCGGAACGCGCGATCGACATCGGCGTGCCAGGGCCTGAGCTTTTCCCGCAAGGCACCCGAGCCGAAGGACTTGCCGGCGCGGCGGATTTCGGCGAGACCCATTTCCTCGGCGAAGAAATGCGGCGCGAGCAGAACGAGGCCGCGCACGCGATGGTCCTCCACGCTGCCGGCGTAGATGGCGGCGATGGATGCACCGTCGCTGTGACCCAAAAGAAAGCCGCGCCGAAAGCCGATCGCTTGCAGAATACGCGGCAGTACCTCGCACGCTTCCTCCTGCATGAACAAGGTCGTGCGCGGCAGCACCGCGCCGGTCGATTGGCCGTATCCGGCCCGCGAATAAACGAATACGCCCGCGCCCGTTGCCGCCGCGATATCATCGGGAAATTGTCCCCACAGATCGACCGAGCCGAGCCCTTCGTGCAGCATAACGATGGTCGGCGCCGCATCGGGACGCGGGCCGATCATGCGGTATTCGAGCCGCATCGGCGGCAGATCGAGAAAGCCTTTATCGGACAGCATCGCGGCTTTTCGATTTCCCTTCTCCCCGAGCGGAAAACGCTATTGCAGAAGGTCCGAGCAAATCGGTAACGATCCGAACAAGCTTCGCAAAGCTTCGTTCCAGCGTATCTCCCGAGGTGTCGAGTTCCGCTTCGGCGCGGGCATAATCGGCCCGGCGCGCTTCGAGAATGGCGACCAGATCGCCCATTGCTTCGCGATTTTGGGCCATCGGACGAAAGTCGCCTTGAGCCATCACTCGGCTCATATGGTCCTGCGGGCGCGCCTTGATCCAGATAGTGTGGCTGCGCCGCAGCAGCAGCGCGTAGTTTTCGGAATCCGCGACGATGCCGCCGGCCGTCGTTATGATGGCGGTTTCGTGTTCGGCAATCACACGGTCGAGCGCGGCGCGTTCATGACGGCGGAACGTCCCGGTGCCGGACATTTCGATCATGTCGGTAACGCTTGCCCCGTAGTCCTCCTCGATCAGGCGGTCGAGCTCGATGAAAGGCCAGCCAAGATGCCGGGCGAGCATGCGGCCGAGCGTGGATTTACCGGCGCCGCGCAAACCGACGAGCGAAATGCGCCGGCTCCGGTCGGCGCGATCGGAAAGCCTCACGCGTTGCTCGATCAGCTTCGTAAGTTCCGGCAGCTCTTGCTCCGGCAACTGCGCGATAAGATCGAGGCACGCTGCGTGGGTTGTGCTGCGCGCAATCGGCTCGCCGAGAAGCGCCGCGGTGGAAAGGTCGAGCGCGTGCGCGATCGCGCGCAGCACGGTCACCGATGGATTGCCGGCGCCGCTTTCGATTTGCGCCAGATAGCGTTCCGACGTGTGCGAGGCTTGCGCCAATTGCCGGCGCGTCATGCCGCGCTTGGCGCGATTGCGCCTTACCTCACGGCCGATGCCGGCGAGAAAAGCGGCGGCGGCGCGGCTATTGTTTTTTGCGCCGCGCGGCGCTTTCGGCTCGGCCGCGTTCCGATACGTTTTGGGTTTTTTGGCGACGGCCACGAAGCCTCATGCATTATAGTGCATACCACATCATGCATGTCAGGCGGTCGATGGCAAGAACCCCCAATAATGCGCTTATTCGAAAATCTTGCCCCAACCGGTGCTCTCTTGCCGCATAGCCGGACTGTCGTCCTCGATCGCTGCGGGTCCCGGATCGTCGGGCGCGTGGACCAGCGGAATGACCGGTTCCGGCTTGACCGGC
>DASPWC010000164.1:0-21058 GCA_035622055.1 Xanthobacteraceae bacterium
GCCGGCCTCGTGTTTGTTCTTTTGTTTGGACTGCAAGGCTATTTCGGATCGTTGCTCGCCGCGCACAACATCAAGATCATCTTTGCGTTGCCTGGTATCGTACTGGCGACGATCTTTGTCACCTTTCCTTTCGTCATTCGCGAACTGATACCGCTGATGCAACAGCAGGGCACCGAAGAAGAAGAGGCCGCGCTGTCGTTGGGGGCGTCGGGCCTGACGACGTTCTTCCGCGTCACGCTGCCGAATGTGAAATGGGCGCTGCTATACGGCGTGCTTTTGTGCAATGCGCACGCGATGGGGGAATTCGGTGCGGTCTCGGTCGTGTCCGGCCATGTGCGTGGTGAAACCAATACCATGCCGCTTCACGTTGAGGTTCTCTATGACAGCTATCAGTTCCAAGCCGCTTTCGCGGTTGCATCGCTTCTCGCGCTGCTTGCCCTCGTGACGCTTGTCATCAAGACCATTATGGAAGCGCGTCTGATGGAGGAATGAGAAAATGAGGATATCCGTAGTCGATGTCGTCAAGCGCTTCGGCAACTTCACGGCTCTCGACAATGTCAGACTTGAAGTGCGATCTGGTGAACTGCTGGCGCTGCTCGGTCCGTCCGGGTCCGGCAAGACAACGTTGCTTCGGATCATCGCCGGTCTGGATTGGCCGGATGAAGGCGCGGTGCAGTTCGACGGCGAGGACGCACTCTCCCGTCCGGTCGGCCAACGCCACGTTGGCTTCGTGTTCCAGCATTACGCGTTGTTCAAGCATATGACCGTGTTCGAGAACGTGGCGTTCGGTTTGCGCGCAAAACCGCGCGCCGAGCGGCCCGGAGAATCGGAAATTCGTGACCGCGTCGAGAAGTTGCTCGATCTGGTGCACCTCAGGTGGCTGGCGGAGCGCTATCCAACGCAACTTTCCGGCGGCCAACGACAGCGTATTGCGCTTGCTCGAGCGCTCGCCATCGAGCCGCGAGTGCTCCTGCTCGACGAACCCTTCGGTTCGCTCGACGCCAAGGTCCGCAAGGATCTAAGGCGCTGGCTGCGCAATCTGCACAACGAAATTCGCGTAACGTCCATCCTCGTGACGCATGACCAGGAAGAGGCGCTGGAAGTCGCTGATCGCGTGGTTGTCCTGGACAAAGGCCGTATCGAGCAGACCGGAACGCCGCAACAGGTTTATGACCAGCCGCAGACGCCGTTCGTTCATGAGTTCATCGGCGAATCCATCGTGCTGCCCGTGACCGTCCATGGCGGTGAGGTGCAGTTTGCGGGGCGGCCGATCGGGATCGACCCGCAGGGTATCGCCGATGGCGCGGCAACACTATTTACGCGCCCATTTGATATGACGATCCTGCCGCCCTCCGCGGAATCCGATCTCAAGGGTTTGGTGAAACGCATCCACGGCATCGGTGCGGCACGCCGAGTCGAGATCGCGCTCGCCAGCGAGGCCGCCCCGACAATCATTGAAGTCGACGCGCTACGCAGCCAACAATGGCGTGTCGGTCAAGTCGTGGGGTTGCGACCGGAGAAGTATCGGCTCTTCCGTCGGGTTGCTTGAGGTCGAACGCGCTAGCTGCGAGATGGATCCGCTGAGCCTGACCGCGCGGGCCGGGAAGCCCTCGCCGAAAGTACAAATTAACGCCGATCACTGACTTACTGGTACTCTAAATTCGGCAAGGACCGGAGGTACAACCGCCTTTTCGGAACGCGGCGTCTCGGCGGGTGCCCAGTCGTACGGGACTGGTTGTGCGCGGTAGACCCAATTGCTTGGAATTCCCCGGCTCACACCCGGCACATTGCCGTAAAGATCGCCGAAATAAGGGCTGACATATTCCCAAACGATCTCGCCTCTTGGCGTGACTTGGAAGAAACGCCCATCATAGCCCTCGTCAATCAGCGTATTGCCATTCGGTAGCCGTCGGGCGCTGCTGATGAAGCTTGAAAGGAACGTCCAACCCGGTCTTCCCGAGCTTTCCCCGACATATTCCCAGACGATTTCCTTCTTGACGGGATTGACCTCCAAAACCCGCGATCCACCCGTCACGCTGAGTGGGACGGGCGGATACCCACCTTCGCCTTGGTTGTCGAAGATCAGAAGGTTACCTGCACCTGGCAATTCTTCCGGAATTAGATGGACGTCATGTTGGCCGGAAATCTGATCGACGGGCCGCGGTACTTGTCGCGCTTTGCCTTGGGCCAGGGCGGGATAATCCGGTCCCAACGACCACACGACCTTGCCCGTCTTCTTGTCAATAATAATCGTGAAATTAGCGTTGCGGGAGTCGATCAAGAGATTGTCCGGGTCGAAACGCTTATCGCCGTCCGTAAACCAGCGATTGGGCCCGAGCACCGCGAGATTGTTGACATGAAGATAGTCGGCCGTACTCGCGTTCTGAACAAGTTTCAACTCAGCGGGCGTAAATCCAAACTCATCGAGATGATCGGAAGCGACCCATTTCCAGACGATTTCTCCGCTCGAGTTAATTTCATAGATCACGTCATCGAGCACTTGAGGTTGGGCAAAGCCCGGTACCGGATGCAGCCAGTTGGCAAGTATGAGCGTATTGCCGTTGGGCAGACGCCGCCAGTCGTGATGTTGTTGCGCGGCGCCGCCTGGCGCCTTGTCGCCCCATTTCCAGACGACGTTTCCGTTCCAATCGACCTCTCCGATCGTTGTGCTCACTTCGAAAGACGACCGCCCGGGAATAAGCCCTGTGCCGCTCGCATCGACGCTTGTCAGCGTCACGAGAAGGTGGCCACGATTGCCGCCTATCAGCTTCGGATCGAGAAACACGCTTGGAAATCCGATGTACTTCCACTCTTTGACGACATCCCCATTAAGATCGATGAGGCGGGTGATCTTGTCGGCGCCAGAGAAAAGCACATAACTATTGTAGGCCTTGTCGGGATTGTAGCGCGTAACGCCGGTTGGATAGACGCTAGGCCCGGCTACGGCGCTAGATATCGCGCAATTAAGCGCGAATTCGCAAAGGATGGCCGCGGCCAATGCGCTTGCCATGACCGCAGATGTGGCTCGAAATCGCGCTCCACCAAATCGACTTTGCATCATTAACCTCCTTCAAGGCTCTCACAAACCTTATCATGGCATAAAGTCTATAGACATTATAGACCATACTAAAAGAAAATATTCTTTATTATGGGCGGCGCGGACAACTGCCTTTCCTTCGATATGAGCGCCGGAGACCCTACGCCGCACGAAAATATCCGGATTGAAGAGCCTCAGCAGCGTTCGCCCAAGTCGCCGAGTTTGTCTGTAGTTGAGAACCTCCCGAGAAGTGTTGCGGCGCGCCAACGCTGGCGGCTTTGTCTGCAAATCGCTTGGCACGAAGATTGCAAGCCTATGAAACAAGCTGAGAGATCTGCAGGGCCGACCGTGACCGCCAATATGTTGGCTGGTGTCGTCGATATGTTGTCGGAAAATTTTTCTCTTTACGATTTTTGCACAGTACGAACTTGCTAAATCGCTTAGAGAAAATAGAAGAGACTTAGGGATGCGCTCAAGACTTTCGCCCCACGGACTCAAATCAAAGGGCCTTCACGATGGCCGACGACATCGAACCTCGCAGAACGCTGGCAGAAGATGCCGCACGTCAACTTGCCAACGCCACGAAGACACGCGCGCAATGGGGCGGCATCACACCGCGCTGGCTCGTCCCCCTGCTCCAGTGGACTCCCGTCGAAGCGGGCATTTTTCGGCTCAACCGGGTCAAGGAGACTCGGGGCGCCACCGCTGCCTCGTCAACCGATGTCGAATGCAGCCCGCCGCGCGACCGCGACCCCGAGCTACCGGAAACTTTCGTTGACTACGAAGAACAACCACGCGAATACTTTCTCAATGCGGTCACGACCGTGCTCGATGTGCAGACCCGCGTATCGGACCTCTACAGCCGTCCGTTCGACCAAGTGCAGGAACAGCTCCGGCTCCTGATCGAAAAGGTCAAAGAGCGTCAAGAAGGCGAACTAATCAACAATCCGGAATACGGCCTTTTGGCGAATGCCGCGCCGACGATGCGGATCGCGACCCGCAAGGGCGCGCCCACGCCTGATGACCTCGATGAACTCATCGCCAAAGTCTGGAAGGAGCCATGTTTTTTCCTTGCCCACCCCCGGGCCATTGCGGCGTTCGGCCGGGAGTGCACGCGGCGCGGCGTGCCACCGCCCACGGTGACCATGTTCGGCACGCCGTTTCTGACCTGGCGTGGGCTGCCGCTGGTGCCGTCCGACAAGGTTCCTTTTGAGGATTCCAACGGCGCCGGCAAGACTAAAATCCTGCTGTTGCGCACCGGCGAAAAGAAGCAGGGCGTCGTCGGACTGTTTCAGCCGGGCGTCCCTGGGGAGGTCTCGCCCAGTCTATCGGTCCGTTTTATGGGCATCAATCGCAAGGCGATCGCCTCTTATCTAATATCGCTCTATTGCTCGCTCGCGGTGCTGACTGAAGACGCGCTCGGCGTCCTCGATGGCGTCGAAGTCGACAAGTACCATGAATACGAAAACAACAGTGTCTAACGCGGAGCCCACAGACGCGGCGACCGGCAAACCGCCTGAAGCGGCTCAACTGAATGAGGCCGCGACAACTTTCGCCGCAGCGCCGGACCCGTCAATAATCGCGAGGTTGGCTAATGCCTTCTTCACGACGCCGGCCGCCGCAGTACCCGGCCCCGGCGCGGCGTTGCCGTCCGCATCGGTTTTCATGATCGAACCAGCTTATGCGGCAATACCGGGCGCGCCGTCGATCGAACTGCCTCTCAGACCAAACAGCAATCCCGGGATGCCGACCGCGCTTACGCCGGGCATGGCAGCGGCCAAGCCATTAGCCACGATTTTTGTCGCCGAGCCGCTGGCTACCGAGGAGCGATCGGCATCCTCCGCGACAACCGCGGACACTGCTTCCATCTCACCAGCTGCGGCGGCCGCACCGGCGGCCTCTCGCGCTTTTTTCGGACCGCCGGATTTCAGTGCGATTCAAGCCTCGCTCGGCGAGGCCTTGTCGTTTGTGCCGCGTTTCGACGATCCGCCCCCATCGTCTGGCATGCCGGCCACCCCTGGCACGCATCCAGGATTTTTAACCCGCCCGCTCGGTTATGGCGATCCGTATCAGTCATTGCTGCCTGCCGCAGCATCGACGCCCGCGCAGCCGGCCGTCACTGCGACTCCACGCGATCCATTAGTTGAATATCTTGACCTTGGCGCCCTACCTTCGCAGCATCGGCCAGACATCGCGCCCGCTCAGGTTTCCGGAGTCCGCGCGTTTGACGCGCACGTGTTCCGCCGCGATTTTCCGATTCTCGACCAATATGTGAATGGGCGCCGCCTGATTTGGCTCGACAATGGCGCGACGACGCAGAAGCCCGAAGCCGTGATCGAGCGCCTCGTGCGTTTCTACAAGTTCGAGAACTCCAATATCCACCGCGCCGCCCATACACTGGCCTCACGTTCGACCGACGCTTATGAGGCGGCTAGGGAAAAAGTCCGACGCTTCATTAATGCGCCGAATGTTCGCGACATCCTCTTCGTGCGGGGAGCCACCGAAGGCATTAATCTTATTGCTCAGGCATGGGGCCGTAGAAATATCAGCAAGGACGATGAAATCGTCGTCACCCATTTGGAGCATCACTCCAATATCGTGCCGTGGCAACAACTCGCCGTCGAGAAAGATGCCAAACTTCGCGTAGCACCTGTAGACGACAGCGGCGAGATCCTGCTCGATGAGTATGAAAAGCTGATCAATCCGCGCACGCGAATCGTTGCCATCACGCACGTTTCAAACGCGCTCGGAACTGTTACGCCTGTTCAGGACATGGCCGCGATCGCGCGCCGACACGGCGCCAAGGTTTTGGTCGACGGCGCACAGTCTGTTTCACATATGCCGATCGATGTGCAGATGCTCGACGCGGACTTCTTCATCTTCTCTGGTCACAAAATGTTCGCACCAACCGGTATCGGCGTCGTGTTCGGCAAAGCAGGCGAGCTTGAGGCGATGCCCCCGTGGCAGGGCGGCGGCAACATGATCGCCGACGTCACTTTTGAAAGAACTACATTTCAAGGCGCGCCGGAACGCTTCGAAGCCGGCACTGGCAGTATTGCCGACGCAGTTGGACTGGGGGCTGCCATCGATTATCTGAACACGATCGGCATGGCCAATATCGCCACTTATGAACACGAGCTTATCGCCTATACGGTCCGCGGACTTTCGACCGTACCGGGCCTAAAAGTAATCGGCTCGCCGCGCTTACGAGCCGGCGTCGTATCGTTTGTCCTTGAAGGGCACAAAACCGAGGAAATCGGTAAGGCACTCGACCGCGAAGGTATTGCTGTGCGCGCGGGTCACCATTGTGCCCAGCCGATTCTCCGCCGCTTTGGGGTCGAGGCGACCGTGCGGCCGTCTTTGGCTCTCTACAACACCACCGAAGATATGGACGCGTTGGTCGAGGCACTGTTGCGCATGCAGGGTGTCAGGGGTCCCGCTCTCTAACGCTAAATCCTTGGACGGATCTACTACGCACAGTGGGACCTCATCAAAATTACTTTTTTATAAACGCTCGCGCAGCGTGTTGATTTCGACGTCGCCCTAAATCACGATTAAATTTTCCAGTGTTCCAGGTGCGTGCGCGTCCGCGTTCTCGCGATGGTTCGGCGCGAGACGCAGCTCGCTCGAGATCGAACGGAAACAATGCGCACGCCGTGAAACGGCCGTCGCTTGAGGACAATAATTTGGTTTCGTCGCGCGTGAGAACCGCAGCGCCGCTTGTCGTTTCTCGTTGCAAGCGGGCAAGTAAAGGCACATCGAGCGCGATCACCACCTCCCACGGGAGGCAGCGGATCCGCGTACTTTTTCTGGTTTCGATCCGGCCAAGTATGGCGCAGCTGACCCGGAAAGCTTTGCCTGGCGGAGATCGCCTGGAAATATCCGCCGCGCACGCCAATCTCGTAGCGGAAGTGCCCATCCGGCGAGTAGTTAGTCACACCACGTGCTATTTAGTCCGGTTGTGTCATTCGCAGAACAAAACGAAATTATTGGTCGATGGCCAGCACATACGCTGGAAATATTCGATAGTTGATGCTATTAATAGACTTTCTTATCCACACACAGATGCCTCATTGCGCACGGAAAATGCTCACAGCAAGAGGAAAATACGGCCTTAAGGCGCTCGTGCATCTAGCGACGCTGCAAGCCGGCGAAACCACTCAGGCAAGCGAGATTGCAGAAGCGCACAATATTCCCAAGAAATTTCTCGACGCCATTCTCAGCGATCTCCGAAACGCGGGGATCATATTCAGTAAGAAAGGACCCGGCGGCGGGTACATGCTGGCTCGAGCTCCAAGCCATATCAAACTTGGTTCCGTCATCCGCACAATAGATGGACCACTAGCGCCGATCGCTTGCGCCAGCCGCACTGCCTATCATGCTTGCCGGGACTGCAAGGACGTAAAGAAGTGCGCTGTCCGACTGATAATGGTGCTGGTGCGCGATACCATGTCCGATGTGCTCGATCGCGTTACCATCGCCGATATGGTGGCCATGGGCGAAGGAAAGAATATCACCTTGATGCATCACATCTGAATTGGGTGCTTCTGTCTAGCTCATCAATTGCGACCTTTCCTCGCGCAAGATCCTGCTCGAAGGAAACTTAAGCCTGGCCAACCGAGTGCGCGTCATTGATGCGCAAAGGCATAGCCGGCATTTAAAGCTACGATCGCGCGATCGTTTTCGGCACGAAACCAACCGGTGCCCCTGGCGGGATAAGTTCTTCTCGCTTCGTACTGGCTTCAAATTCGCGAACCACGCGACGCGCGTGCTGCATCACCCACCATCGCACATAACGTTGATTTACCGGCTCGCGCTCTTTTGGGTCTTCCATGAGGTGCGTAATCCGCGCGAAACCGAGCGGCAACTCTGGATCGTGAAAGTGTTGCTGACGCTTAAAGTTAATTTTGAAGTTCTTCCATTTGACGGCGTGGAGCTCGTCATTGAGCCAGACCATGCAAGCCTCACGATTGGACGTTTCCTGCTTGCCGAGAAAGAAAGCGGATTGGTCGGCGCCGTCGATCAGGCGGTCGCGTGGCGGCTCGCATCCTGCAAATCGGAGCAATGTAGTGAACATGTCCGTGACGTGAATCATCTCATTGCTTTCGATTCCGGCCTTGATGCGGGCAGGCCAGCGGATGAGAAAGGGCGTCCGAATTCCGCCTTCCGCCGAACTGAAATAAGAACCGTCGAAAAAGCCGCCCGTACCTCGGCCGGCGAGGTGATCCTCGGCGCCATTGTCGCCACACATTACCACAATGGTATCAGTAGCAATGCCGAGTTCATCCAGTTTGTCGAGGAGCACGCCAAAGTCGTGATCGAGCATCAAAAGGCAATCGCCCCAGTCGCCGTTACTGCTTCGCCCCTTGAATTCGTCACGCGGCAGCATCGGAAAATGCATCAGCGAATGATTAAAATAAAGGAAGAACGGCTTACCGGCTTTCGCGCTGCGCACAATAAAGTCTAAACCACGCTTTTGGTATTCGAGGTCGCAGTTTTTTTTGATTTCCATCGAAAGCTGTTGCGAAAGGATCGGCCGCACGCCGTCGCCTTTCCTGCCCTCGTGCATGTACGAATAGCCATCCCGCTCTGCGAGGTAGTGCGGATCTTCCAGCCACATGCATTCATCGTAGGTGCGAAGCGGGCCATACCACTCGTCGAAGCCGTGATCGGTTGGCCAGCGGCCGTCTTCTGCCCCGATATGCCATTTGCCCACGATCGAGGTGGCATATCCGGCTAACGACAAAATCTCGGCGATCGTCCGCTCCCAGCGTACCAAGCCGCCCGCGTTGCCGCCGAGCGCGATCGTGTGGTTCCCTGAACGGATCGGATAACGTCCGGTCATCAGAGCGGAGCGGGTCGGCGTACATTGCGGCTCGACGACATAATGAGTGAGCTTGATGCCCTCGGTTGCAAATTTGTCCATACGCTCGGTGTTGGCGCCTCTGAGGATGCCGCCGCCGTAGCAGCCTAGCTCGCCCATGCCAAGGTTATCGACGTGGAAAAATAGGATATTTGGCTGTCCGGAAGGCATGGCTTATCCCACTATTAGCAATGCTTTGTTCAAGAACGGAAATCGGATTCCGTTCGCGCTCAGCTAACAGTAGGTCATGGACTTGGTATAGAAATAGCAAGTAATTGCCCATTCGGCGGGCGGCTTGCTGATTGTCAATCTGGTTATAAATACGACCAATTATTGTAACTTGGTTAGGCGGCCACAGCAGGTGCATTGTTTTGGTGAAGCAGCCAGCTCCCCGTCATCAGGCACGTAGGCGATAGGATAACCGCAGCCCGGGCAACGTACACACGCGCCGAGCGCTGCGTAGGCGATTAGGAGCGGCAACCAGATCACCGCCGAAACTGAAGAGGTTGCCAACACGGCAACCAGGACGCCGCATGATACGAACAACGCGGTCATGATGCTATAATTGGATCGTATTGCCATTACGATCTCGCGTTGCAATTAGCGGGCTTCGACTCGGCGCCTGTAAGCCTCGACAAAATCAGCGGCAGCCCTGCTGCCGCCGGCGAACGCCTTCATCGCTTCCTCATGCAGGAGAAAAAGGGCCTCCATCTTGACGGCGTTGCCGCGGTCGTCGCTGACAATCGCGGCAAGGCTGCGCGGCCGCGGCAGATCAACATTGATGACGGCGCGCACCCGGGTTGGTTTGTGGCTCATGATCAGAAGCCGGTCGGCCAGGAAGATCGCCTCATCGATATCCGTGGTGACGAAAAAATTGGTGCGGGGCATTTCTTGCGAGAGGTTCGCGTAATATTCTAGCATCAGCCACTTGGTCATGGCGTCGAGCCCGCGAAACGGCTCATCAAGAATCATGATTTCTGGATTGTTGACGAGCGCGCGAGCAAGTTCGGCGCGCCGCTGCATGCCGCCGGAAAGCTGCGCTGGGTACCGGCTGCGGAAAGCACCAAGGCCCACTTTATCGAGCAAGAATTCGACGGAGTTATTGGCTTCCGCCGTCGTCTTGCCACGCGCTTTCGGGCCGTAGGCAACGTTCTCTCGTGTATTCATCCAGGGAAATAGCGCCGATTCCTGGAACACAACCAGCCTATCCGGCCCGGGCGCCGTGACCGGACGTCCCCCGACCAGGATTTCGCCACTATCTGGTTTTTCGAAGCCGGCGATCAATCGGACCAGCGTACTTTTGCCGGCGCCCGACGGGCCTATCATGACGGTGAAGCAATTTGGCTCCGCAGTGAAAGAACACTTTTCGACGACCGTCCGCGCCAAGCGGTTTGGACCGTAAGATTTTGTAACTTCACGAACGACGATTTGGCCACGCCGTCCCGTTGCCATGCGGTCACCGGAAAACGCCATCGGTCAGCGCAGCCTCAGCCATGGAGTGAGCCGCGACGCCATGGCACGAACGCTGACGCTCGACAGATAACCGGCAATGCCGATCGAAATCATCCCGACCACAATGTTGGGATAGGCGCCGCCTACGTACGAATTCCAGATAAAGAAGCCGAGGCCGCCCCCAGCTGCTGCAGTACCGGCGGATCCGCCGCCGGAGATCATTTCCGCCGCGACCACGACCTCCCACGTTATACCGATGGCGACTTCAAATCCGACGCACATTGACGGTAATACGCCGGGTAATATGAGACGTCTGAATATGTTCCAGCGTGACGCGCCCATCGACCGGGCGGCCTGGACGAGGCGGATATCGATTGCCTGGGCACCCCCAAGAACGTTGATTACGATCGTGTAAAACGCGCCGACGAAGATGACAAAGTCGATCGAGAGCTCTTGTGTCGGCCAGAAGATAATCGATGCCGGCACCCAGGCCAGTGGCGGGATCGGCCTGAGCACTTCAAAGACGGGAAAACTGATGCCCCGGAAAGTCGGATTGATCGTGAGCAGAAGACCGAACGGCACGCCTACCACAGCTGCAGTCGCGAACCCTAGCGTCACTCGCACGAAGCTTAGATACCAGCTCTGCCAATAACCTCGATCATTAATAAGATGCGACCACGCGACGAATACGGCAACCGGAGACGGCAACGCGCCGACAACCGGCAGCCGAACTCCCAGCCAACCTGAGCTCGTGGCGCCGATTTGCCAGAACAGCAGCGCGAGGACGACGGAGATCGCTGCACGGCGTGACCTGAGACTGAACAGGCTGCGCGGCAGTCGCGCGTTCCACGCTGGCAGGCGTCCACTCTGAGGTGGCACTGCAATGGCCGTTTCGGTGGTCATCGGTTCATCCCTCTCTTTCACCACGTTTGAACGACTTAAGGGCCTCCTCATCGACTTCGGTTGCTATTTCGGCGGCAATCTCGCGAAACCGTTTTGAGGTTAGTAACCCGTAATCTCGTGGATGCGGGATATCGATGTCGAAGATGCGCTTCGGCCGGCACGGCCGCGCAGTCATAACGACGACGCGATGGCCGAGAAAAATTGCTTCTTCGAGATCGTGGGTGATGAAGAATATGGTCGTGCGGCTGTAGTAATAGGTTTCTAACAGGGCCTCGTGCATTACGGACTTGGTCAAGGCATCCAGCGCCCGAAACGGCTCATCAAGCAGAAGCACGGCCGGATCGTTCATGAGAGCACGGACGATTTCAACGCGACGTCTGAGGCCGGACGAGATCTCACCGGGATACTCGTCCTCATGGCCAGAGAGGCCGGCCGCCGCCATCAACCGGCGAGCCTTGTCCCGCGCCCGTGAGCGGTCAAGGCGGCCTTGCACCAGCGGGCCGAAGGCCACATTGTCGAGATTGGTCTTCCAGGGAAAAAGCGCCCCGTTCTGAAACACGACAATGCGGTCAGGACCAACCGGCGCCTTGTTTCGTTCGGGACCGCACAGCAACTCGCCATCGAGGCGAATAGAGCCGGCATCGAGACCGTGGAAACCGGCAATGGCGTTCAGGAGACTAGTTTTGCCACAGCCAGACGGACCGACGATGATGCAGATTTCACCAGGCGCGACCTCAAGGGAGCAGTGATCGACTGCAAGCAAACGCGCGCCGTCTGGATCATAGATCTTAACCGCGTCGTCAATGCGAAGCGCGCCGCGTAGAGGAGCGACTGCTGAGCCCTGGCTCACTGCCGTCCCCCCATGGCGAATTGACGAGTGCGCCAAGTCATCAACCAATCGCCTATATGGCGGACGGCAGCGCTCGTCAGATAGCCGACGATACCAAGCGTAAACATCGCAATGACGAGGGTTGGATATTGGACGGTGGTATATGACGTATAGATCAAATAACCGAGACCGAACTGCCCAGATATCATCTCCGCGGCAACCAGAGAGAACCAAGCGACGCCGACCGATATCTGGAGTCCCGTGAAGATGAAAGGCAGCGCGCCAGGCACGACCACATCACGAAATACCCGCCAGCGAGACGCACCGAGGCATTCTGCCGCAAGAATATAATTCGGATCGATCGATCGCACGCCGAGCATCGTGTTCAGCCCGGTCGCAAAGAACGAGGCGAGAAAGGTAAGATAGATGACCGGCAATTCGTCGCCCGGCAGCATGACGATCGCCAGCGGCACCCAGGCCAAAACGGGAATCGGCCGCAACAGTTCGAATAACGGAAAGACGTAGTCCCGAAACGTCTTCGACCAGCCGAGCATCAGGCCAAACGGAACGCCCAGACCGGTGGCCAGGACAAAGGCAATCCCGATGCGTTGGAGACTAACGAGAACGTGCTGATAATAGACCGCAGTGAAGATCGATACGCCGTAAATAGGATCGCGGCTGAACCATTCGTGGACGACGTCGGTTAGCGCCGGCATCTGAGCGAAGCGTGGTAGCTTCAAGACCTCGACGCTAAGGTACCAAAAGCTGAGCAGCGATGCGTAACCGAACACCATCAAATACGGTGCCGGACTTTTCAGCCATGCTTCGACCCGGAACAGCGCGAGCGTCAGACGTGGCGAGCTCGGCTGCTCAGGGGGAATCTCTGCGCCGACAGCCCGTCCACGCGTCTCCAGGTCGGACGCCACGCTCACTCGAACGCTGCCTCGGGCAGAGCCTTGATTTCGCCGATCGGCGCCGTCAGATTGTGCTCCTTCAACACCACGGCGGTCGGCCCTGTCACCACGGCGTCATCGGCGAGTTGTGCCACGTCGATCGTCTTGATCGAATACAGGAAGGCCGTCGCTTTTCTGACGAGATCGAGCGACCGCGCCGTAAAGCCAAACGGAAGCGTAAGGCGGGTCGGCGCGCCACCAGCGCTTGCCGGGTATGTTCCGAACAGCGCCGACCATAGCTCCTTCTTCTGGAATCCTGTGGTTTGCGCTTGAACGAGCGCTGCAATGTTTGCGGCATTCTTTGGATCTACTAGATACTGTTCGGCCTCCAATTCCGCCTCCAGCCATTCCTTGACGATGTCGGGGCGCTGATTGAGGAGGTCAGCGCGTATGTCGATGAACGCGCCGTCCTCCTCGCCGACGTCGTTACCGGTCGCCGCCCGGCGCGCCAAGCCTTCATCCACCAGACGCGACGCAGTCGGCTCCCAAATCACTGCGGCGTCGAGCTTCCCGGCGCGGAAACCACTGGTAATGACCTCAATGCTTTGGTTCAGATAAAAGGCCGGATTAATGTGCTTCTTCGCGAAAACTGACTGGGCAAAACGGTCGGTGCAACTCCCTTTGGGCGCGGCGACCGTTTTGCCATCTAGCCACGCGATGGCCGAGTCGGGAGTGTCAAATTTCGGAGCATCGTTGCGCACGAAGATGACGTTACATTGATCGTGGCTGAGGCCGATGTTCGCGATGATCCGCAGATCGGCAACGTTCCGCTTGGTCGAGCCGACGATCGCCGGCATGTCGCCGAGATACCCGATACTCTCCTTGCCGGCGAGCATGGCGTTGACGATGATCGATCCCTGCAATCCAACAGAAAATTCCACTGTGGAACCGGCCGGCAGATACTTCTTCCACAATTGCAATCCATTGATCACGGCCCCCGACCACGCTTCGCTGTAGTAGGGTTGATACCCGACCATCAGATGCACCGGATCGCCGGGCTTGCCATAATCGAGATCGGCGGCATCTGCTCGCGGCACGGCAAAAAAAGCGGTGCCTGCCGCTGCGGCCCATAAAAAGATGCACAGCATCGTTGCCATCCGCCATGTTTTTGAATTCATCATCGTTCTCCGTCTACGATAATTCCTTCGCCACCCGCGAGTACGCGCAAGGCGGCCAATCGCAAAAAGATGATGCGGCGCCTATTGACGTCGATCAGACCGCTCGCGCGAAAACGCTCCATAGTCATCGATATCCATTGCCGGGTGGCACCCACCATTGCGGCGAGTTCTTCGTGCGTCGGCGCGTGCTCGATCAGGATTCCATCCGGTGTGCGGGATCCTTGCTCTTCCGCAAGGTTGAAGAGAAGATGGGCAAGACGTTCGAGAATCGATCGCGTGCCGAGCATTTGCAATAACGCCGAGTAACACTTGCCCTTGAAGGCCAGGCCGTCGACCAGTCCAACTGCAAAATTCGGAATTTCTGTCGTCAGCTGGCGGACCGCCGGGCCCGACAATCGGATAGCCTCGCCGGCCTCCACTGCAATGCCGGACCAGACATGCAGGCCGCTGCCAAAGATCTCCGGTCCGCCGACGAAATTGCCGGGCTTCCAATTGGCCAGCGTAATTTCGCGACCTGACGGCGAGACATAGAAACTCCGGACGATCCCGGTTCGAAGAACAAAAATACCTCGATGGGGCTCGCCCTGACGAAACAGGTGGTCGCCACGGTTAAAACTGATTTTCTGCCCGGCGGCTGCGACGCGGCGCAATTCAGCTGGCGTCACCCGCGCGAGGATGTCCGGCACGCCCGAAAGATTGGGATGGGCCTCGAATAAAAGCACCGACCCATTCCTACTCGGCGTCGCACCCGCAGTCGTGACGCCGCTTACAAATTCGGCAATCGATTGCACGCGCGACTCCACATGCGTCCATCCGACGCCATAACGACAAAATGGTAGGCCAATAATCCAGTCAGTCAATAGATTTTATGAATTATAAGTGATAGGACGCCTTTCGCCGTCGAGGACACGCTATGCGAGCAGCATGCCGTTTCGAACATTCCGCAATGTTTCGGTGAGTTGTGGACCAGTTTGACAAGCCAAAAACTTGCAATAAGATACTCTTTTGATAGACAATACGGATGATAACTGGGGCACTTATGCGTGGTTCTTGTTGGTCCTCCGCTTTCATAAGCATCCATCCGAGCTTTACGAACGAACCTCGCCCGGCATTGCAAGTCCTCTCAAGCCACGCCCGCGACGGCGAATCCCGCGTGAGAAAAACATCTGGCCCGGCAATCGGCCATTGGTGCGCTCGGTGCAGTCACTGCTGGACTCCACGCAAGGTATCGTAGCCCTGTCCGCGATTTGAGCTTCGGAGAAGCTGCTATGACCTACGACACAATCAGGGTGTCACCAGTTACGCCTCGCATCGGCGCCGATGTAGAGGGCGTGGAATTGGCCAAACCACTCAGCAACCGCCAAGTTAAAGAACTCCATCAGGCACTCGTCGAGCATCAGGTTCTTTTCTTCCGCGACCAAATTCTGGACGTGGAGTCCCATAAGCGGCTCGGCCGCCACTTCGGCGAGTTGCACATCCATCCCAATACGCCGGGACCCGGGGGACACCCCGAGATATTGCCGATTCACGCCGACGCCGATTCCAAGCGCATCAACGGCGAATATTGGCACTCCGATGTTTCGTGCGACGCGGAGCCGCCGCTCGGCAGTATCCTCTATCTGCACACGCTTCCGCGTTCGGGTGGCGACACGCTGTTCGCGAGCCAGTTTGCCGCCTACGACGCGCTGTCCCCGCGATTGAAGGTCTATCTCGAAGGCCTCACCGCAACGCATTCGGGCGATCATGTTTATCGACGTCATAATGCTCTGATCGGCCGCGACGACCGAAACAAACCTTTTCCGAAAGCCTCGCACCCAATTGTGCGTACCCATCCGGTCAGCAAGCGCAAAGCCTTGTTCGTCAACCGCAACTTCACGACGCACATCGACAATCTGCCGGAGGATGAAGGTCGTGCAGTCCTGAATTATCTGTTCGAGCACTCGACGCGCGAAGAGTTTCAGGTGCGTTTCCGCTGGTCAACGCACTCGATCGCCTTCTGGGACAACCGTAGCGTCCAGCATATGGCGCTCTGGGACTATTACCCGCAAACACGCTCGGGCCGCCGCGTTACGATCAAAGGCGACAAACCGTTCTGAGAAACACTTCCATGGCGTCGCCGCCCCCTGCACCAAAATACGGATCCTCAGTGCCTGGCAATTATGATCCGATTCCGGATGAAAGGTCACCCTCAATGGATATCAAATCGCTATTCCTTGAAAGGGATCACGCCGACAACAGGCCGAAGCTGGTGGAACCTTATGTCCGGGATCCGCATATAAATCGCACACCGCTTCTCAATGTGATCGGCCTCGTAGCGGTAAGCGTCGCTGTTACACTCATTCTTGCAAGAAACATCAACGCCGATACCGCCCGGCAAATCCTCAACGTCTCGTACGACCCGACGCGCGAGCTTTATCGTCGTATTAACGAGGAATTCGTGCCGCTATACCGGACCCAAAGCGGCCGACAACTGGAGATTAAGCAATCGCACGGCGGCTCGTCCCGGCAGGCGCTTGCCGTCGCCGAAGGCGAGCAGGAAGCCGACGTCGTGACTTTGGCGCTTCCTTCCGACATTGACGGCCTGCGCAAACGCGGCCTGATCGCCGACGGCTGGCAAAGGCGACTGACCAATAATTCGCAGCCTTACACGTCCACGATCGTCTTTGTTGTACGCAAGGGCAATCCCCGGCAGATCCGAGACTGGCCCGATCTGATAGCAAACGACGTCGAAATCGTAACGCCGGATCCCAAATCGTCTGGCAACGGCAAGCTGAGCGCCCTTGCGGCATGGGGCGCAGTCGTGTCGCGCGGTGGCAGCGAAGACGAGGCTCGGGCTTACCTGAAAACCTTTTATGAGCACGCGGCCGTGCTCGACCAAGGCGCCCGCGGCTCGGCCATCACTTTTGCTGTCGAAAGAATTGGCGACGTGCATCTCGCCTGGGAGAACGAGGCACTACGCGAGGTCGCTCAGAACAAAGACCTGGAAATCGTCTATCCGCCCGTTAGCATCTTGGCGGAGCCCGCAGTCGCGTGGGTCGATGCCAACGTGAAGCGGCATGGGACGCTTGCCGACGCCAAGGCCTATCTCGAATTTCTGTTTTCAGACCAGGCTCAGGATACAATCGCCGAATTCGGCTATCGCCCCATCAAACAGCAATCGCTGGCCAAGGCCGCCGGCCGCTTTCCGCCATTGAATCTATTTCCGGTCACGATTCTGGCGAAGGACTGGAGCGACGCACAGCAAAAGTTCTTTGCGGACAACGGCATCGTTGACGCGATCTACAAACCTAAACCGCGAGCAGTCGCCGTCGAGTGAGCAGCGCGCATCTGATGCCCGAAGCACGTGTGAACTTTCCCCTGCATTATAGCTTCGCTGACGGCCGCAAGGATCTGCTAGCCGGGTTAACGGTGGCGGCGATTTCACTGCCGCAAGGCATGGCGTATGCCCTCATTGCCGGAGTCGATCCGCGTTACGGGCTTTATTCGGCGATGGTCGTGACCGCGGTGGCCTCGATCTTCGGCTCGTCGTCGCATCTCATTAATGGGCCGACCAGCGCGATCTCGCTTTTGGTTTTCAGCGCTCTTGCCGAGTTTGATCCGGAAGCGCGCGTTGAGGCCGCGCAGGCCATGTTTCTTATCGGCATCATGGCCGGTACGATGCAGATATTCATCGCGGTGTTCAAACTCGGCGACCTCACGCGTTACATTTCGGAATCGGTGATCCTCGGCTTCATGGCGGGCGCCGCAGTCCTGCTTGGCCTCGGCCAGATCGGTAACGCGCTCGGCATGCGCGACAAAGGCACGGGCGATCAGCACGTGCTCCACCGTTTGTGGCTCACCCTGGCACACGGCGATCCTGTCAACGTCAAGGCGTTTGTCATAAGCGCCGCGACCATCGCGCTGGCGCTCTTCGCGCGCAAACTGGTGCAACGTTACCGGTTGCCGCAGATGGACATGCTGCTGGTCCTTATTCTGGTCGCGCTGTTCGCTCATTACGCTGGCTGGACGCTGCCCAGCGCTGACGGCAAGACGGCCGTCGCAGTGGTCGGCACGGTGCCGGCCAGCCTGCCGCCTCCTCATATTCCGGACATCAGGCTGGCGTGGATCGGTCAACTATCATCGGGAGCGCTAGCGGTCGCCTTCCTTGGCTTGATCGAGGCATTAGCGATCGCCAAATCGATCGCCAATCAGACCCAGCAAAAGCTCGATTACAATCGCCAATGTCTGGCTGAGGGACTCGCCAATCTGGCCGGCGGATTTTTCCAGTGCTTGCCCGGTTCCGGATCGCTGTCGCGATCAGCCATCAACTTCCAGGCGGGCGCCGTCTCGCGGTTTTCCGGAATCGTGACATCGGCGACGGTGGCGCTTGCGGTACTGGCGCTCGCACCGCTGACCCAGTTCATTCCAAAACCGGCGCTGGCCGGGCTTCTGCTGGTCACCGCCGTGCGACTGATCGACGTCGGCCGCATTGGCTACGCGCTGCGCGGCTCGCCCTACGACGCGGGCTTGGTCATCGTGACGGCGCTGTCCGGACTACTCGTCAGCGTCGATGCTTCGGTACTTATCGGCTTTAGCCTGTCGGTACTGCTGTTTGTACCGCGCGCGGCGAAGCTGAAAGCATATGAACTCGTGGTCAGTCCGGAGCGTGTTGTGCGCGAGAGGCTGCCGAGCGACCCGCTTTGCACGGCCTTCATCCTCTACGATTTTGAAGGCGAGCTATTCTTCGGAGCAGCTCCCGAGCTTGATCGCTACTTTGCCGAGATAGAACAGCGCGCGTATACACAAAACATCCGCCACATCGTTTTGCGTTTGAAGCGGGTCCGAAATCCCGACGTCGTCTGCTTGGAACGGTTCGAGCACTTTTTGCGAACCGCCGAGAAGGCGGGCCTCATAGTCTTGCTGGCCGGCGTGCGGGCTGACTTCCTCATCGGCATCAAGCGGCTTCGCTTCGCGCAATGGTATCCTTTCGATCGCGTCTTTCCCGAACAGGACGAAGAGGATTCAGCGACGCTCGCGGCCGTCCGCTCCGTTTACGAGTTACTAGGCGATGCCAATCCATGCCCGCATTGCGCGCCGGCAAGCGGCGCCCGCAAAATAAAGGATAGATTCTACTACCTGGTTTGAAGCGGCACCGCGCCCAAAACTCAGGCGTCAAATGCGCAACAAGCTGCGAAGCGAGTAGGTGCCACGATGGAGATTTCGATGACGGATATCAATGCGGATACCGCGCTTTTACAGCAAGAATCGGGCAAAGCGGCGGATGCGCCCGCGGTTCGTTGGAACCTCGATTTGATCGTCTCGCAACTCCGATTTTCGCGCGAGGTCAGCCACAATATCAGGCCGCGAGGCATATTGCGCCAGCCGCCTTCGGGCGCCGCCTTGGCCGGGATACTCGAAGATTTGTCGGCGTCGCTTTTCCCCACCCACTATGGACAATCGGAGCTCGGCCGCGAGAACATCGATTACTTCGTGGGCTCCACGCTCAACAGCGCGCTCGTCGCGCTGATCGAGCAGGTCCATCGCAGCCTGCTGTTCTCCGGCGACGTCCGCGGCGACGCGGAAGTCCTTCACGACGCATCCGCGATCGTGCGCGACTTCGCAACGGAGCTGCCGTCGATCCGCGGATTTCTCGTCGGTGACGTCCGCGCCGCGTACCGGGGTGATCCCGCGGCAGGCGACCTCTACGAGATCCTGCTTGGCTATCCTGGAATGACCGCGATCATCTATCACCGCCTTGCGCATTCGCTCTATTTGCGCGGTGCAACGCTTGTCGCGCGTCTCATTTCGAATATCGCGCACTCCAAAACCGGTATCGACATTCATCCCGGCGCCGAAATCGGCGGTAGTTTCTTCATCGACCATGGAACCGGCGTGGTGATCGGCGAAACGTCGATCATCGGTGAGCGGGTCCGCATCTACCAGGCGGTGACACTCGGCGCGCGGAGCTTTCCGGCCGACGAGAACGGCGTCCTTATCAAGGGTAACCCGCGTCATCCGATCATCGAAGACGACGTCGTCATTTATGCCGGCGCGACTATTCTTGGCCGCGTCACTATCGGCCGCAGTTCCACTATCGGCGGCAATGTCTGGCTCACCCGCAGCGTCCCACCAAACAGCCGGATTTCCCAAGCCAGGATTCGCGATGAAGATGCAGTGGATTGATCAAAAGTCCGAGCATCGACGCTCGGATTCTTAGGCGACACGCATCGGTTTCTGGGTGCGTCGACGATTCTGCGATGCGCTTGTGAGTCATGATCATATGGTAAGGTATCGTCTCATCCTGCTGAGGATAATGTGATTACCGCCACGGTACGCTATAAACTTCCGCCACACATCGACTATGCGGCATGTCGCGAGCACTTTCACAGCATCGCACCCGGTTTCCGCAACGTGCCGGGCTTGATAAGCAAACACTTCATTTGGAGTGCAAGCGAGTGGGCTGGCGGCGTGTACCAGCGGGGGCGCATCGAGGACGCCAAGGCGTTCTATAGCGGGCCCTGGCTCGACGGCATTGTGCAGCGCTATGGCGCGAAACCGCAGATCGAGTTCTACGAGGTTTTTGCTGTGACCGACAACGCGCGCGGGAAGGTCGAACTCTTCAAGGAATCTGTTGCCGCAAATAGCTCCGATCGCCGATAAGGTGGGGCACCATCCAGGTCTCGCGAGTCATCATTCGGACGGGCAACCGTCAATAACCGCCAGTAGCATATTGTTGAATCGAAGGATATACGAGATGGCTGGGCGCAAACTCACCGTCTACTACGCCTGGAGCCGGCCGGGCGAAATCGGAGCACCGCTCGAGGTGATCGAAAATCGCTTTCCGACGCTCTTTGAAAGTCGTCGGATGAGCTATCCGAGATTTGAGGAATTCTCCAATCCGGTGCAGTTCGACCAAACCGTAGC
>DASPWC010000165.1:0-6526 GCA_035622055.1 Xanthobacteraceae bacterium
CCGCCCCCGCCATAATAGCCGCCGCCCGGATAGTAGCCGCCGCCGCGGCCACTGCCGCCGAACCATGTCGGCTCGTCGGGGATCGCCAGCGCCTGACGGTGGGAGACGTCCTCCCTGTGCTCGACGGGAATGTCCGCCACCTTGCGATCGCTACCTCTGAGGATCGCGATCAAGGCCTTGTCCCGGCCATAGACGTCGTCGCGAAATTCCAATTTGCCGGCATCGTCGACGAAGGCGGTCTGATAAGTCAGATTGACTGGGATGAATGTCGGAAACTGGATATCGGTCTCGTTCGGACCGAACATTTTTTTGATGCGATCCTCGGTGTAACCCTCGTTCGGGCGCACCAGCGACAACAGGACTTCGGCATAGTGCGCCGGATCCTGTACGCGCATGCAGCCGTGGCTGAAGGCACGCTTGTCGAGGGCGAACATGTATTTGTCCGGCGTGTCGTGCTGGTAGACCAGGAATTTGTTCGGGAAATTGAAGCGAATTCGGCCGAGCGCATTCTTGTCGCCTGGCGGCTGCCAGATATGAACGCCGCCTGGACCGTAATCGACTCGCAAGCCCATGCGCCCGAGCACCGTCGGATCCTGCGCCAGCGCCGGCAAATATTCGCGATTGACAATCGATGGCGGCACGTTCCACGTCGGATTGATGGTGATGTACTTCATATCGGCCGTCATGATCGGGGTCGGCATTTCCGGCTTGCCGATCACGATTCTGGTCGTCCAAACCTGCTTACCGTCGTGTATCACCCGCAGCGTGAAGTCCGGCAAATTGACGATGACGTAGGTGTCCGGAAACTGATGCGGCATCCAGCGCCACCGTTCCATATTGGCGAGGATGATATCGGTGATGCGGTCGGGCTGCCTGCCGTTGAGCGCTTCGACGGTCGCCGCCGTCAACGTGCCGGTGACGGCTAGATCGTGCTGCTGCTGGAATTTCTTGACGGCATCGGCAACCGTCTTGTCGTAGGCGGTGCCGTCGCTTGCGGCAATCCCAAGCCGGTCGCGCAACGCCGGCACGCGGTCATCCGACATGCCGATTTTGAGAACCGGCCCGTTTCCGATTGCCGCTTTCATGCCGTCGCGGATGTCGGCGAGCCTGGCTTTGAGCAGGAGATAACCGGGCGTGTGCGGCTCGTAAGAGTCGAGCGTCGCCGCTACGTCGCTCGCTCCGGCGATGGCGCGAAGCATCTCATCCGGTTCAGGCGCTTTTGTCGCGTATTCGATATCGGCGCTGACGCGCGACCAATGTACGCGCCCGACACTCGCATGGTGCGCGTAGGTAACGACGGCCATCGTCAGCTTGATCTCGGCATCGGCCAGATCGGCCGGCGTGCTCAGCGCTTTGAAATTCGGCACCGGGTAGTCGGCCGGATCGAGCCCGTCGGCATCGACGTGGGCAAGGTAGTTAACCGCCGCTTTAGCGCGCGCATTCGCGTTGCCGTCGGTGATCCACAAAGGCGCGTAGCTGCGGCCGGAATAGAATGCGTCGATCTCCGTGCGGTCCTTTTTGTCGCCGATGATGTGATCGAATTTGCCATTGGCGAGGTCGCGCAGCTGATCGGCGATGGGGCCGTCGGGGCCAGTGACCGCGGCTGCGATGGGCGCGGGGGCTGCTTCGGGACCGGTCGCAGACGGCGGGTTTGCGACCGTGCCCGACGATGGTTCGGTCGGCTTGATCTCAGCCGGCTTGGACTCGGCCGCAGCGCCGCTCTTGTCCGTATCCGGTGGGGGTTTGGCATCCGCCGCCGGTTTGACTTCGGCCGGCGTCGTTTCGGCGGGCTTGGTTTCGGCTGCAGCTGGAGGTGTCGTGGCGGCTCCCGCCGTGGTCGGAGCGTCCGAAGCAGCGGGCGTGACCGTGCCCGTGGATTCGTTCGAATCGGTTGTCGCGGCGGGCGATTCAGCCTGCGGCTTTTGTGCAGTTTCCGCGCCCGCGGGATTCGCGGTCTTCTCGGATTCCGGAGCGGGCGAAGTGGCTGTGGTTTGCGGCGTCGCAGCATCGCGGCTGGAGCCCGCTGGGTCGGCAAACGTCGCGCCGCCGATGAAAGAAAGCAGAAGAGCAATAGCGGTCGAAGCTAAAAATCGATCGACACGAATTCCGGGCATTCCAAATTCTCCTTGAGAGCCCTATGCGGCGACTAAGCAGCAATCCTTGAGGACGATTGGCTTCTATTTATGGCAAAGGCCGCGGCAACGAAGGCCACAGCTACCTCACCTTACGCGAGCAGCTCTATTTTGTCCCGTGATCGCCGATAAACATTCCGTCCGACTAGACGAATTTTGTTGTCTGTCGCTCTGCGGCCACGGTCTCGCTATCCGCCTCGCCACGCTCGCTATTTAGGCCCAGCGCATCCAGCTTTCGGTAGAGGGTCGAACGGCCGATTTTGAGCCGCCGCGCCACTTCGGACATCTGCCCACGATAATGGCTGATCGCGTAACGGATGAGCTCGGATTCGATTTCGTCCAGCGGTCGCACCTCTCCGGTGCCGTCGAGTAAAGGCAGCGAATCGGACGGAGCTGGCGGCATGACGCTCGGCTGCAATGAAGTTTCCTCATCGAAAGTCTCGCTCCTTTCGTCTTGGGCGACGGCTGCCGGAGTCTCGGCAGTCTCGGCGCGAGCGAGTTCAGATGCCTCCAGCCCCGGAGCGCAATGGGCGGACTGTGCAGCGATCTGGGGGAATTCGCTGAGGTCAAGCGTGTCACCCTCGGCAAGCACAACGGCACGGAAGATCGCGTTTTCGAGTTGCCGGATATTGCCGGGCCAGTGGAATGCCAAAAGCACGCGCACCGCCTCGGGCGTGATGGCGCGTATCCTCTTGCCTTCCTCCGCGGCGAATCTCGCCAGGAAGTGGCGAGCCAGCACGGGTATGTCCGCGGGCCGCTGGCGCAGCGGCGGGACGGCGATGGGAAAAACATGCAGCCGATAAAACAGGTCTTCGCGAAAACGGCCCGCTTTGACGTCGGCGATCAGATCGCGGTTGGTGGCCGATATGAGCCGTATATCGACCTTGATCGGCTTGCGCGCGCCGACCGGTTCGACTTCGCCGTCTTGGACGACGCGCAGCAGTTTAACCTGCGCCGCCTGAGGCAATTCGCCGACCTCGTCGAGGAACAAAGTGCCGCCTGCGGCTTCGACGAATTTGCCGACGTGGCGATCAATGGCGCCCGTAAACGAGCCCCTTTCGTGACCGAACAAAATCGACTCCACGAGATTCTCGGGCATCGCGCCGCAATTCACCGCGACAAATGGCCTTGCGCGCCGCTCGCCCGAGCCATGAATCGCGCCGGCGATCAATTCCTTGCCAACGCCGGATTCGCCGGAGATCAGCACCGGAATGCTCGAAGCCGCCGCCTTCTCCGCCATGCGGAGCACGCGATGCATTTCAGGGCTTTGAGTTATGATGTCCTTGAATTGCAGCGTGCCCGACCGACCGCGTTTGATCCGCGCAAGTTCGCCTTCGAGCGCGCTCGCATTGAGCGCATTGCGCACGCTCACGTGCAGGCGCTCGGCGCCGACCGGCTTGACTACGAAATCGGCCGCGCCGCCACGCATCGCCGACACGACATTGTCGATGCCGCCATGCGCGGTCTGCACGATCACCGGCACGTTGATCGAGGCTTGGCGCATTTTGCTCAACAAGCCGAGCCCGTCGAGATTTGGCATGACCAGGTCGAGGATAACGCAATCGATCTGCGCACCATCGGGGCCGGACAGCAGCGACAAGGCGGCGTCCCCGCCATTGCGGGTGACGGTTTCGTATCCGAACTTATGCAGCATGGCCTCAAGCAGCCGGCACTGCACCGGATCGTCATCGACAATAAGAATGGTCATTCGCGCTGTGCCGTTTCGGGCCACTTTGGCGGGATGGCTCTTAATGGGGGCTTAAATGCATGATCCGAAAGCAGGAACGCACGGTGGAATAATTCCACCAATAGCGGGTTTTGTTAGTGGTTATGCAGTGCGGTGAAGTATGGCCAAGACGAAATTCCTCCGCTGCCATACCGATTAAATTTGAATTACCATGCGTCCTATCAGGAGAGGAAAAACGATGATGACCGCTATGCGCGCCGCCGCCGCGCTCCTGGCCGCATTCGTCCTTGCCGGGCCGATATTCGCTTCCGCCGAAACGCCATCTCCGCCCGGCGCCAAAGTGTACTTCATCAATCTGAAGGATGGGCAGGACGTCACGAGTCCATTCCTGGTGCAGTTCGGTCTTTCCGGAATGGGCGTGGCCCCAGCCGGCGTCGACAAGCCGAATACTGGGCACCATCATCTGCTCATTGACTCGACGCTTTCCGGGGACGCGCTGAAGCAGCCGATCCCGATGGACGATACGCACCGGCATTTCGGAGCGGGACAGACCGAAGCGATGATCAGCCTGCCGCCGGGAAAGCATGCGCTGCAGCTCGTGCTTGGCGACTGGACGCATATTCCGCACGTGCCGCCTGTCATGTCGAACGTCATTACCGTCACCGTGCATTGACAACGCCGGTTTTTGCGCCGCAGGGCATTCTTATGCCCGCCTCCAATCCCGTGGATGTCCTGACTGAACTTTGGCGTTCCGCGGGATTCGACGATGCGGCTTTGCGCGATGTCACGTTCACCGGCGAAGAGCCGGTGCTACCGTCGTCATTCGCGGTCGGAACGGCGGCCCAAGCGACGATCGCTGCGGCCGCGCTCGCGGCGGCCGAGCTGTGGCGCCTGCGAACAGGCCACCGCCAGGACGTCGGCGTCGACATGCGCAACGCGGCGATCGAATTCCGCAGCGAACGCTACCTTCGCATCGACGGTAATGAACTCAACGACCATCATGACCGCATAGCCGGGCTTTACCGCTGCGGCGATGGCCGCTGGGCGAGGCTTCACACGAATTTGCCGCATCATTGCAGCGGTCTCCTTAAGCTCCTTGGCTGCGATCACGATAAGGCGGCGGTGCAGCAGGCATTGGAAGGCTGGCCGGCCGAGGCGCTCGAGGCCGCGACCGCCGAAGCAGGGCTTGTGGTTACGGCATGCCGGTCGTTTGCCGAATGGGATAATCACCCGCAGGGCCGTGCAGTCGCACGATTACCTTTGTTCGAAATCGAGAAGATCGGCGATGCCCCGCCGGAAAGGTTGGGAGCGACAGAACGGCCGCTGTCAGGCGTCAATGTGCTTGATCTAACCCGCATTATTGCCGGTCCGGTCTGCGGCCGGACTCTAGCGGCGCACGGCGCGAATGTCCTCCTGGTTACCGGTTCGCATCTGGCCTCGATGTTGCCGCTTGTCATCGACACCGGCCGTGGAAAATTGTCGGCAACCCTCGACTTACGCGATGAAGATTGCCGTCACGCGCTTGGGGCGCTTGCGCGCACCGCCGATGTGTTCGTCCAGAGCTATCGGCCCGGCGCGCTTGCCGCGCACGGTTTCGCTCCGCGCGATGTCGCTCGCCTACGGCCGGGCATCGTATATGCCTCCTTATGTGCTTATGGCCGTGACGGACCTTGGGCGCCGCGGCGCGGTTTCGATTCGCTCGTGCAAACGGCGAGCGGATTGAACGTCGCCGAAGCGGAAGCCTTCGCCGCTTCCGAGCCGAAACCGTTGCCGGCACAGGTCCTTGACCATGCGACAGGCTATTTGCTGGCATTCGCGGTTATGGCGGCCCTGCACCATCGCGCTACCGAAGGTGGGTCTTGGCATGTGCGGCTTTCGCTCGCGCAAACGGGGTATTGGCTCCGCCGGCTTGGCCGAATCGATGGCGTGGAATGCGCCGATCCCGGATTTGACGAGGTTGGCGATCGCTTGGAAGATATTCCGTCCGGATTCGGGCGGCTTACGGCGGTTCGCCACGCCGCTGAAATGTCCCGGACGCCGCCGCATTGGGCACGCCCGAGCGTTCCCCTCGGCACGAACGCGCCGGCCTGGCCTCGCTAAGTGCGTGATTTGTAAAGCCTTGCCACGAACTCAATCCGGTGTCGAAAACTCGCTTTCCGAAAAAGATCGCGCTCCGCCAAAACCTTAGAGTGCAATCGATTCAGTTTGAAGCGATCGCCTTCCAAGGCCGTTTGATCTGAGTCAAAGCCTCTCGTTCGGGCGCTTGCTATCGCTCAAAAGTGAATTTTGCCCGGGAGGCAGTGATGGCTCATTCGACGCTTGAGGGAATTGGCAAGACTGCAACGGAACCGACGGTTACCGGAATTATGCAGATCGGCAAAGAGCGAACCGAAGCGATGCTCGCGGTGCAAAGGGAGTTGCTTGACGGATACGAAGAAGCGGGCCGCGCGTGGATCGCTCGGGTGAAGTCCGAAGTTGAGTTGTGGTCTGACCTTGCCGCGAAGCTGTCAGCGAGCGCATCGATTCCGGAAGGAATGGAAGCCTATCGCGAATGTGTTTCCCATCGCATGCAAATGGCCGCTGAGGATGGCCGAAGACTGTTCGAAGAGGGCCAGAAGATCATCGGCACGCTGACGAAATCGTTCGGCAACGGACTATCCCAGAAGAAGAAATCCTAGGCGGCGCTTCCCGCAGCCGGGGAGCGACA
>DASPWC010000166.1:0-8868 GCA_035622055.1 Xanthobacteraceae bacterium
TGCGAAGCAAGACTGGGCCCCGCACATCAACGTGATTGTCAGAGACGGAGTTGCCGAGTTGCACGGCGTCGTTACCGACGATCGCGAGCGTCAAGGTCTCGTCGTCGCGGCCGAGAACGTCGCCGGAGTCAAAAAGGTGCACGACCGTCTGGTTTGGGTCGAACCGATTTCCGGCATGGCTTTCGCTTCGGTCGAAGATGAAACAAAGCGCGCCGCGACTTAAGGGGACGCAAGACGCGCAAAATCGGGAAAGACGGGGGATTTGAAATGCTAAGACTGGTGCAACTGTGCGTCGGCCTCCCCTGCGCCGTGAACGCAATCGCGATAGGCTTGATGTTTGCGTCCTCGAACGCAAGCGGCGAGGGTGTGCTGTCCCCAGCTGCGCAGCGCGGATTCGTGCTTCTGCGCACCAACTGTTCGCGTTGTCACGCCATCGGCAAGGTCGGAGAGAGTCCGCTCGCCATCGCGCCACCGTTCCGCACTCTGCACGAGCACTACCCTGTTGACGACCTCCAGGAGCCGCTCGCCGAGGGAATCATCACAGGTCATCCCACGATGCCCGAGTTTCGCTTCGATCCGGGACAGGTCGGCGACATCATCGCGTATCTAAAGTCGCTCGAACACTGACTGCGGGCCGGGACGATACGAATAGAAATCGGCATTGATCTACGTCAACGCAGATGGCGCGCAACCGTGATGTTTGTAAGTTCCAAGCATCAACGCGGGCACACATCCCATGGCTTCGTCAAGCCAAGCGCAACCAAAGTTTATGACTTTTGGCGAAGGCGGTTTGACGGCCCTTCTGATTTGCCTTGCCTTTGTTTCGATCGTGATTGCCGCCAAGGCCTATACACCGGGATACGCCTTTCACGCCTATCTTTTCGCCGCGGCAAGCGCGGCCTCCGCTTTCGCGATAGCCAACCGGTTTTTCGAACGTAGCCCCGAGCCGATACCGCTCGAGGTCGACGGCAAGCCAAACTACAATATGGGCCCTGTCAAGCTCGCCACCGTGCTTGCGGTGTTCTGGGGCATTGTTGGCATGGCGGTCGGACTCTGGCTCGCGCTCGAACTTGCCTATCCGGCGCTCAACTTTGATCTCGCTTATATTTCATTCGGGCGGCTCCGCCCGTTGCACACTTCGGCGGTTATTTTTGCATTCGGTGGCAATGTTCTGCTCGCCACGTCCTTTTACGTCGTGCAACGCACCTCGCGCGCCCGGCTTGCGGGCGACCTCGCGCCTTGGTTCGTGGTGCTTGGGTACAATTTTTTCATTCTCATCGCCGGCACTGGTTATCTTCTCGGCATCACGCAGTCCAAGGAGTATGCCGAACCGGAATGGTATTCTGACCTTTGGCTTACGGTGGTTTGGGTCGTGTATCTGCTGGTTTTTCTCGGCACGCTTATGCGGCGTAAGGAGCCGCACATCTACGTCGCCAATTGGTTTTACCTTGCTTTCATCCTGACCATCGCGGTTCTTCACATCGGCAACAACGCAGCCGTGCCGGTATCGGTGCTCTCGCCGAAGTCCTATGTCGTTTGGGCCGGCGTACAGGATGCCATGGTGCAGTGGTGGTACGGGCACAATGCGGTTGGCTTCTTTCTCACCGCCGGCTTTCTTGGACTTATGTACTACTTTATTCCGAAGCGCGCCGACCGGCCGATCTATAGTTACCGGCTCTCGATCATTCATTTCTGGTCGCTGATCTTTCTTTATATCTGGGCCGGTCCTCATCACCTGCACTACACCGCGCTGCCCGATTGGACGCAGACGCTCGGCATGACGTTTTCAATCATGCTGTGGATGCCGTCATGGGGTGGCATGATCAACGGATTGATGACGCTGTCGGGCGCATGGGACAAGCTGCGCACCGACCCCGTGCTGCGCATGATGGTGCTCGCGGTCGCGTTTTACGGCATGGCCACTTTCGAAGGTCCGGTCATGTCAATCAAGGAAGTCAACTCTCTGTCGCACTATACCGATTGGACCATCGGCCACGTTCACTCCGGCGCGCTTGGCTGGGTCGCCTTCATCTCCTTCGGCGCGATCTATTGCCTCGTTCCCTGGCTGTGGAATCGCCCTTTGTACTCGCTGCGGCTCGTGAGCTGGCATTTCTGGATTTCGACCATCGGGATCGTCGTTTACGTCACCTCCATGTGGGTCGCCGGTATCCTCCAGGGTTTGATGTGGCGCTCTTACACCAATCTCGGTTTCCTCGAATATTCATTCATTGAAACCGTCGAAGCGATGCATCCGTTCTATGTCATCCGGGCGATCGGCGGTGCGCTTTTTCTGTCCGGGACGCTGATCATGGCTTTCAATCTTTGGCGCACGATCTACCCGCCACGGGAAGTTCTTGCCGCGACTCCGCGACTGGCTCCCGCGGAATAGGGGGATCCGATGGCGAATTCGCTCTGGCAGAAGCATTGGATCCTGGAACGCAACTCGATCTTGCTTTTAATCGGTATTCTGATCGTCATTGCGTTCGGTGGTCTCGTCGAAGTGGTGCCATTGTTTTATTTGCGCAGCACGATCGAGACGGCCGAGGGAATGCGGCCCTATACGCCGCTCGAGCTTGCGGGCCGCAATATCTACGTCAGTGAGGGCTGCTATTTGTGTCATTCGCAGATGATTCGCGCGCTGCGCGATGAGGTTGAGCGTTACGGGCACTATTCGCTCGCGGCCGAGAGCGAATACGATCATCCCTTTCAATGGGGCTCAAAACGCAACGGTCCCGATCTGGCGCGCGTCGGCGGCAAGTATTCCGACGATTGGCACCGCGACCATCTGAACAACCCGCGTGCCGTCGTACCGAGCTCCATCATGCCGGGCTATCCCTGGTTGTTCACGACCGATCTCGATTATTCACACATCGCCGAAGACATGAAAGTTCAGGCGCTTTTGGGCGTGCCCTATACCGACGATATGATCAGCCATGCGCTTGCCGATGTGCGCACGCAGGCGACTAACGATGCCCCCGACGCCGAAGCGTTGACGAAACGCTATCCGAAAGCGCAGGCGCGCAATTTCGGCGGCGACCCCACCCGCATCACCGAAGCCGACGCGCTGATTGCCTACCTGCAGATGCTGGGTACGCTGGTCGATTTCAAGCTCTACGATGATAAGGCCAACATTCGCTGAGGAGACGATCGTGTCATCGAGCTACGATTTCTTCGCGCATTTTGCCCAGACTTGGGGGCTGATTTATTTCGTCGTGATTTTCATTTTGGTCTTGGCTTACGCGCTTTGGCCGTCGCGGCAGAAACAGTTCGACGAATCCGCGCAGATTCCGCTGCGGGAGGATTGACATGAGCGAGCAGAGGGAGCGCTCTCGCAGGCTTCCGGAAGAGATTGCGACGACGGGCCACGAATGGGATGGCTTGCAGGAGCTGAATAGGCCGTTGCCGCGTTGGTGGCTGTGGCTGTTCTACGCGACGATCGTCTGGGCAATCGGGTATTGGATCGTCTATCCGGCTTGGCCGCTGCTGTCGTCCTATACCGGCGGCGCCTTCAACTGGCATTCTCGCGCCGCGGTGACGACCGATCTGGTGGCGCTGCAACAGCAACGCAGCCAAATGATGACGCGTCTCGCCGCGGCCTCACTACAGGAAATCGAATCGACTCCCGACCTGCTCGATTTTTCTCGCGCGCTTGGCGGCCGCGCCTTTGCCGATAATTGCGCGCCCTGCCATGGCGCCGGCGGTGGCGGCGCCAAGGGCTATCCCAACCTAGACGACAATGACTGGTTGTGGGGAGGAACCCTCGACGACATTTTGCAGACTATCACGCACGGTGTTCGTGCGGGCGATGAAAAAGGTCACCAAGGATCGATGCCGGCGTTTGGCCGCGACGGAATGCTAAAGCGCGACGATATCGTTCTTGTCGCCGATTACGTTCGTTCCCTGTCCGGCTTGTCGACCACGCCCGGCGCCAACCTGACGCTGGGCGCAAAGATCTTCGCCAATAATTGCGCAGTCTGTCACGGGCCGGACGGCAAGGGTAATCGTTCGGTCGGCGCCCCAAATCTGACCGATCAGATCTGGCTCTACGGTTCCGACACTAAGACTATCATCGACGACATCTGGAATGGCCACGGTGGGATCATGCCGGCGTGGGGTCAAAAACTCGATCCGGCAACGATTAAGGCGCTTACCGTCTACGTCCATACGTTCGGCGGTGGGGAGTGATAGATGTGTCCCGGCTGTATCTCGACGCTCGCCATCGCGGCCGCGACTGTGGTGCAGTCGAGCCATTCGCTCGCCGATCTGGCCGGGGATGCCGAGCATGCCGGCAGCAACCCGGCGACGGGTGAGCCGCACGATCCCGACGATGAGTTCGGTGGCGAGCCGCTCTATGCGGCACGCACAAAAATTTATCCGCAACACGTGACGGGCACGTTCCGCCATACCAAATGGGCGGTGCTGGCCGTCACCCTCGCTATCTATTACTTCTTGCCCTTCGTGCGCTGGGATCGCGGACCAAACGCGCCGAACCAGGCCGTCTTGATCGACTTTCCCGGCCGGCGCTTTTACTTCTTCTTCATCGAAATTTGGCCTCAGGAAGTCTACTACTTGACCGGCCTTCTCATCCTCGCGGCGATGACTTTGTTCCTGATGAATGCCGTGGCCGGGCGAGTGTGGTGTGGCTATCTGTGCCCCCAGACGGTCTGGACCGATCTATTCATTTCGATAGAACGCTGGATCGAAGGCGACCGCCGCGAACATCTGTTGCGCGATCAGCAGCCATGGAGTTTCGAACGCGTCGCGCGCACCGCTTCGAAGCATTTCTCGTGGTTGATGATCGCCTGGTGGACGGGCGGCGCGTGGATTCTTTATTTCGCCGATGCGCCTACCTTGGTCAAAGACCTAGCGACCTTCCAGGCGCCAGTCGTCGCCTATGTGTTTATCGGCATCCTTACCTTCACCACCTACACGCTCGCCGGATGGATGCGCGAGCAGGTCTGCGTCTATATGTGTCCGTGGCCGCGCATCCAGGCGGCGTTGACGGACGAATATGCACTCAACGTCTGTTATCGCTACGATCGAGGGGAGCCGCGCGCGTCGCTGAAGAAGGCTGCGGCGCTGCATGAGCACGGCGAACCCGCCGGCGACTGCATCGATTGCTTGCAATGCGTCCATGTTTGCCCGACCGGCGTCGATATCCGTAATGGCCCGAATCTCGGCTGCATCCAGTGCGGGCTTTGCATCGATGCTTGCGACGCGGTGATGACGAAGATTAGCCGCGCGACCCGCCTTATCGCGTATGACACCGACGTCAACATCCGCAACCGTCAGCAGGGCGAGCCGACGTCCTACCGGCTCGTTCGCACCCGCACTTTGCTCTATGCCGCCATCATCGCGCTGGTCGGAGCAATCATGACCTACACGCTGGCGACTCGGCGCACTGAGGCTGTCAACGTCATTCATGACCGCAATCCTCAATTCGTGCGGCTTTCCGACGGCGCGGTCCGCAACGGCTATTCTCTTCACATTCTCAACAAGACCCTGGAGACGCAGAAGTTCGTTCTGAAAGTAACCGGGCTCGCCGATGCCAGTATCGAAGCGATCGGCGGTGAAAAGGGCCCAAACGGCGAACCGATTGTCGAAGTCGGGCCGGATCAAACGCGCCAAGTGCGCGTGCTCGTTACGACACATCAGCGGCTAGAGCCGGGTGCATCGATTCCCCTGACATTTACCGTCACCGGCGATAGGGCGGGTGCGAGCGCGAGCGCGGCGGATCATTTTCTGGGACCGTAAGACGATATGCCAGAAGCACTTAAAGAAACGCGCGGTGAAGAGGCCCGCCAATTGACCGGCCTAATGGTGCTGCTTTATCTGCTCGCGTTTTTCGGCGTCGTCATGAGCGTTAACGGCGTGATGATCTACGAAGCGCTCTCGACTATGACCGGCGTAGATACAGATAGCGCTTATCAGGCGGGCCAAATGTTCGAGCGGGACGTGGCTATGGCCAAAGCGCAAGATTCGCGCCGCTGGCGCGTGGACGCTCAGCTTACTCCGTCCTCCAGCGGCGCCCGGCTCGAGGTCACGGCGCGCGACGAAACCGGGCGGCCATTGACGGGAATGAAAGCGTTTGCGGCGTTCCAGCGGCCAACCGATCGTCGCTTGGACCGCGACATCGAACTCGTCGAGGATTCGCCGGGCCGATTCCAGGGCAGCGCCGAAATCATGGCGGGCCAATGGGATCTCGTTATCGAGCTTTCCCGTCAAGGCGAACAGCTGTTCCGTTCGAAGAATCGCGTTGTGTTGAAGTGAGTGGCAAAGATGGCCGAGGCGATCGATCTGTCACGGTTCGTGGAGCGAGGCGACAGCGGAAACGCGCGCATGACACTGGCGGTGCAAGGCGTCGGCTGTGCGGGTTGTATCCGAAAGATCGAAATGGGCTTGAAAAAACTTCCGGGCGTCATCGACGCGCGGCTGAATTTCACTCAACACCGCCTGGCCGTCGATTGGCGCCATGCCGAAATCGACGCGGCGAGAATTATAGAGACTCTGAAAACTCTCGGCTATGGCGCTTACCCGTTCGCTCCGGAACGCGTTGAGGCCGACGAAATCCGCCAGGCTAGGTGGCTGTTGAAATGCCTCGCGGTTGCCGGCTTCGCCGCCATGAATGTCATGCTGCTTTCGATCTCGGTTTGGTCCGGCAACGTGTCGGACATGACGCAGGAGACGCGCGACCTTTTTCATTGGTTGTCGGCGCTGATCGCGCTGCCGGCGGCCGCCTATGCCGGTCAGCCGTTCTTCCGCAGTGCCTGGTGCGCATTGCGCGCCCGGCAACTCAACATGGACGTACCGATCACGGTCGGGGTGGTCCTGGCGCTTGGACTCTCCGTCTACGAGACCGCGACCCACGCCCTCCACGCCTATTTCGATTCCGCGATTATGCTTTTGTTCTTTTTGCTCTGTGGCCGCTACCTCGACCAGGCGATGCGCGGCAAGACGCGGCAATTCGCGGACAATCTCGCGTCACTCAAAGCTGAATTCGCTCACCGCTACGGTGGTGACGGCGAACTCATCAAGGTGCCGGTTTCCGCCTTGCAGCGCGGCGATCGCGTTCTGGTACGGCCCGGTGAAACCGTGCCCGCCGACGGGGTTATCGTCAGTGGCCGTTCTGAGGTCGATCAGAGCCTGATCAGCGGCGAAACCATCCCGCGCGCGGTCGGTGCCGGCACGACGGTCTATGCCGGAAGCATCAACTGTTCAGGTGCCCTCACGATGGCGGTGGCCGCTGCCGGGACAGGAACGCTTGTCGATGAGGTCGAACGCCTTCTTGCCCGCGCGACCGAGACCAAGTCGCATACGGTGCGTCTCGCCGATCGTGCGGCTCGGCTTTACGCACCGGTCGTGCACGCGACGGCTGCACTGACCGCGATCGGTTGGCTCATCGTCGGCGCGTCGCTCCACGATGCGATCGTCACCGCTGTCGCCGTCCTCATCATTACTTGTCCGTGCGCGATCGCCCTTGCCATCCCCGCCGTGCAAGTAGTCGCGTCGGGCCAGTTGTTCCGCTCCGGAATCATTCTCAACTCCGGCGATGCTATCGAACGACTGGCCGAAGTCGATACAGTCGTATTTGACAAGACCGGCACACTGACGCTGCCGGACGGTGTCGTGGATGACCGTGCAATGGACCCCGATCTGCTTGAGCAGGCGGCGCGCCTTGCACTGTCGAGCCACCATCCGCTGGCCGCGGCGCTCACCAAGTGCGCGCGCGAGCGCGTCCCTTATCCAGCGGCGTTCGAGGAGCCGGGCAGCGGTGTACGTGCGCCCATCGGCGGTACCGAGGCGCGCCTCGGCAGCGCCGCATATTGCGGCATGCCGGACCAGGCGTTGCAGGCGCCGGCGCACGAGCGCGGAACGTCCATTATTTGCTTTGCGCATGCCGGCAGATTCGCGCGAATCCCGGTCCGGCAGCGATTGCGTTCCGACGCCGCCGCGGTGGTGAACGCGCTTGCCGCGCTGTCGCTGGATCTGATCGTTTTTTCCGGCGATCGGGCGGAAGCAGTCGAGCCTGTCGCCGCGCGGCTGGGCATACGGCAATGGCGCGGGGAATTGACCCCTGCGGACAAGATCGCCGCAATCGAATCTCTCAAATCGCAAGGTCGCCGCGTGCTGATGATCGGGGATGGCCTAAACGACGCGCCCGCGCTGGCGGCAGCCTTGGTTTCCTTGTCGCCCATTGCGGCGGCGCATCTCACGCAGGCTCGTGCCGACGCGCTTTTTCTCGGCGATCGGTTGGAGCCGGTCCTGAGCGCGGTCCGCGTAGCTAGGCGCGCAAAATCTTTGATGCGGCAAAATCTTGCGCTTGCCGTCGTCTACAATGCCCTCGCCGTCCCCGTCGCGGTGGCGGGTCTTGTCACGCCGCTGATCGCGGCCGTGGCCATGTCGGGCTCATCGGTTCTTGTGACATTGAATGCAATGCGCGCGAGGCTCGGCCGACTGCGGGATCTCTCGGTCGACGGCACGTCAGCATCGGCAAAAGCTGTCGATTCGATTGTCGCGGGGCCGGATCGTGCCGATCAGGACCATCTTGTGCCGCAATCCGCGGTCGCTGCGGATGATTGCGTTGAGCGTAATTTGCTGGAGCGTGACACTTTGGAGATCGTGCGGTGAACGTCCTCGTTTATCTCGTCCCCATGGCGCTACTGCTTGGTTTGACCGGGTTAGTTGGATTCATATGGACGCTCAAGAGCGGTCAGTATGATGACCTCGATGGCGCCGCCGTCCGCATTCTGCCGGACGACGATATCGAGGAAACCGTTCGCGATACTTCTCAATGAACATCCGGGCTAAGTTCTGCGCCGGCGAACCAAACCTGACTTGATGTGGATCAATCGCCCGCGCCACCGTAGT
>DASPWC010000167.1:0-4277 GCA_035622055.1 Xanthobacteraceae bacterium
AGTTTTTGCCGGAGCGACTCGATCGTCAATTCGGTATAGCTGTTTGCGAGCACGACCCAACTCACCATTTCGCACGCTCCTGCCGATGGCCGCGTTTCTGCATTTGGCTGTGATGATGGCTGCGGCGACTCTTGAGCGCGCCGCCAAGTTCGTGACCGGCTGCACGTTCATGCAAAGCAAAATGGCCACCAGCGCAGCGATTGTCTGCGCCACGGCCAAGCTTTCGCGCTTTAATATCCTTCCGACCTTCAACATCTACGAGATCGTTCCCTACCGCAAAGACCCCGATGGCGGCCCAGTTGGGTTCCCGATCGCAAGGACCGGGTCGGATTTTCCTGCCGGAACCAAGCGAGATGACGTCATCGATCGCTTGATTGCGATCGTGCAAGACGCGGCGCGGAAGTAGCGGCTGGCGAGCCTTAAAGGCGACGGAATGTCCGTCGCAGCCTCTTGTCGTCACCAGGCTCGCGCCGCCGCGCACGCTGTCGATGATGGGCATCTGGTTCGCGGCAAACTTCAGCGGCAGCGCGAATGCGATCTGAAGAAGCATGAAGTCAAATCGTACGCCATGGGCAGTTGAGACGAACGCTTGGGAACACCCGGATCGACCCTGTCGCGCACGACGGCGATGCGTCAACGCTGAAGCAAGGCTTCGTGATAATCCCAGCTATCGCAAGCCAATGAACCGTCACTGCTCCTCGTCGTCGTCATCATCGTCGTCCTCGTCGTCGTCGTCCTCGTCATCATCGTCATCGTCGTCTTCCTCATCCTCGAGTGCGTCTTCTTCGGCGTCTTCGAGAGCGTCCGGGTCGATCAGCTTGGCGGCCTCTTTGTCGCTTTCTCGCCGGTGAGCGTGCTCCTCGCGCTCCTCGGCCTCCTCGATGGCGCCGGCCATGAAATCGGCGAGATCGTCGATTGCCTCACCGATCTCGGAAGCGGAGATGCCTTCTTTGCTCGCGGCCGCGAGACACTGGCTGGCGAGCGTTTTGGCCCGCGCTTCAACGTCGCCGCCGGCGTCCTCTGGACGAACGTGATCGGAGATCCATTCATCGACAAAAGCCAGTGCGCGTTCGCTCATTCCCCAGCTCCTGTTTTTCGGCAAGTCTAAAGCGAAATGATTTGAAACTACTTCTTCAACAACTTATCCCGCTCCTTGGTCAGGCGGTCGAGTTCCGCCTGTTGCTGGGCGATGCGGTCGGCGTTACGGCTTTCATCGCCGGCGCCGGAATTCGCCGCGGCCTGTTCGATCAACTGGCGGATATTGTCGCGCACGATGGCGATGCGCCGCTCAAGCTCGGGAAGCGTAACATAACTGTCGTTGCTCATGATGTCCTTCCCTCACGCATTTTGGCGGACTCGGTATTCACTTCCCCTGAAAGGGAGAGATAGGCGGGCAGCAGGCAAAGTGCTCTACGGCTTCGAATCGTACAGCGCCTTGTTGCTTTCCCTCACCTTCTCGGCATCGACATAGACGTTCGCGCCCAAGTCCAAAAACCTCTTGGACATCGAGGCCATTCCGGCCTCGATTTCTTTTTGCGTCCCTGTCGCGCCTCCGGCGTTCCCCGCCTCTTGTCCCTTAATACCCGCCTCGGCCTCGCCGGCGATCGCGCGTTTTTGCGGATCGTTCAGCGTTGCCGCGTAGTCGCGTACGTCCTGGGTGATCTTCATCGAGCAGAATTTCGGGCCGCACATGGAGCAGAAATGCGCCACCTTGTGCGCTTCCTTGGGCAGCGTCTCGTCGTGATACTCGCGTGCGGTGTCGGGATCGAGCGAGAGATTGAACTGGTCGACCCAGCGGAACTCGAACCGCGCGCGGCTGAGCGCGTCGTCGCGCAATTGCGAGGCCGGATGGCCCTTGGCGAGATCGGCGGCGTGCGCGGCGATCTTGTAGGCAATGACGCCGTCCTTGACGTCGTTGCGGTCCGGCAGTCCGAGATGCTCCTTCGGCGTGACGTAACAGAGCATGGCGGTGCCGAACCAGCCGATCATCGCCGCCCCGATCGCGGAGGTGATGTGGTCGTAGGCCGGCGCAATGTCGGTAACCAGCGGTCCCAGCGTATAGAACGGCGCCTCGCCGCACTCCTTGAGCTGCTTATCGACGTTGATCTTGATCTTGTGCAGCGGCACGTGGCCGGGCCCTTCGATCATCACCTGGCAGCCCTTGGCCCAGGCGATCTTGGTCAGTTCGCCGAGCGTTTCCAGCTCGGCGAATTGCGCGCGATCGTTGGCGTCACGGATCGAGCCGGGACGCAAGCCGTCGCCGAGCGAGAACGACACGTCGTATTTGCGCATCAGGTCGCAAATCTCGCCGAACCGGTCGTAGAGGAAGCTTTCCTTGTGGTGCGCCAAACACCACTTCGCCATGATCGAGCCGCCGCGCGACACGATGCCGGTGACGCGATCGGCGGTGAGATGGATATAGCCGAGCCGCACGCCGGCATGAATCGTGAAATAATCGACGCCCTGCTCGCATTGCTCGATCAGCGTGTCCTTGTAGCACTCCCAATCGAGCTTGACCGGATCGCCATTGACCTTTTCCAGCGCCTGATAGATCGGCACGGTTCCGATGGGGACCGGCGAATTGCGGATGATCCATTCGCGCGTGTTGTGAATGTTGCGACCGGTGGAGAGGTCCATGACCGTATCGGCGCCCCAGCGGATCGCCCACACCATCTTCTCCACTTCCTCCTCGACCGAGGAGGTGACGGCGGAATTCCCGATATTGGCGTTGATCTTGGTGAAGAAGTTCCGGCCGATGATCATCGGCTCGAGCTCGCCGTGATTGATATTGGACGGGATGATGGCGCGGCCACGCGCCACCTCGTTGCGCACGAATTCCGGCGTGACGAAGAGCGGCAGCGACGCGCCGAAGCTTTCGCCGTCCTCGCGCGCCGCAGGTGCGGCGTCGAGCATTTTCTTGCGGCCGAGATTTTCGCGCTCGGCGACGTAGATCATTTCCTTGGTAATGACGCCGCCGCGGGCCCATTCTAGCTGGGTTACGGAGGACGGGGGACGGACGGCGGACGATGGATTGGCGCCGATCTGTCCGCCTTCGTCCGCGGTCTGTCGTCCGATGCCACGCATCGGCTTCGGCGTGTTCGGAAAATTCCGCGCCAGACGTTTGCCGGTAACATTGCCGTTATCGACCGGCTTGACCGGGCGGCCTTCATAGTCTTCGACTCCGCCGCGCTCTTTCACCCATTCCACGCGAGTACGTTTCAAGCCCTTTTGCACGTCGATCGCGGCGTCGTTGTCGGTGTAGACGCCCGACGGATCGTAGACGCGCACCGGCTCCTCGCCCGCGCCCTCGGAAAGCGGAATCTCGCGCAGCGGCACGCGCAAATCGGGCGCCGCCGCGGGCACCGAATAGATCTTGCGTGAGCCGGTAATCGGCCCGGTGGTGACCTTCGGCGTGGCGAGGTCGGATTCGGATAATGGCCTATTCATCGTAACTCTCCGTCTTCGGTAAATCGCTTCGCGCGCTAGAGCGTGCCGCCGGATACGTAGCCGAAATAACAGAACACGAGGCCGAGAATGCCGGTGACGGCGCCGGTCACCGGAACGATTTGTTTGTTGCGCATGAGCCTGCCTGCGTAATCCATGATCGCTTCCGGGGCGAGAATGCGAACCGCGCCGCGCACAACCATCAGCCAGCCGATCAGCGTAATCAGAACGCGCCAGTTCGCCACCCAAACGTTATGGATGAGCACGATGGCGAGGCCGGCGGCGAAATCGAGCAGCCCGAACAGATAGACGAGCGTCACGCTGCGCACGACCTCGCCGGCCATGGTGCGGAACGCATTCGGTTTGATGATGATACCGACCGCGACCGCAAGGAAGAGCGGGCCGAGCAGGCGGGCCAGAAAAATCGAGGCTGCCATAATGTCCTGTCCCTTCGCCGGCATGACCCGGATCAGGTTCAAAGGGTCACCGCGGTTTCTCGCAGAAGAGTGGCGGTCTCTCAGCTCCTCCTGGAGCTCCCCTCGGAACGCTTTTAATGTAGGGCCCCGGCATTCGCTGTCAACGCGTTGCGCGAAGGGTGGGGTTGTCAAAACAACACGGCTGGCATGACGGCATTTCCCCTGAAAAGAGGATACGGCGAGCCACTCTTCCGGATCATGCCCTAAACGCGCTCAAAAATTCTTCAAGAGCCGCTCGATATAATCGAGCTCTTCCTGCGGCCGGCCAAGATCGCCGAACCGCTTGCGCAGTTCCTCGATGATGCGGCGCGCGCGCTGAACATCGATATCGCCGGGAACCTTCACCGTCGTGTCGTC
>DASPWC010000168.1:0-4721 GCA_035622055.1 Xanthobacteraceae bacterium
GCCGACGCCGGAGCCGAAAGGCACCGAGGTGTTGCTGAAAGTAATCGCGGCGGGTGTCTGCCACAGCGATCTCCATCTCGCCGACGGCTGGTTCGATCTTGGCGGCGGCAAACGGCTCAGCCTCGCCGACCGGGGCATGAAACTGCCGGTGACGCTTGGGCATGAAAATGTCGGCGAGGTCGCGGCGGCCGGACCGGATGCAAAGGGCGTCAAGATCGGTGCGCGGGTGCTTGCGCATCCTTGGATCGGCTGCGGCACCTGCGGCCCGTGCCGGCGCAACGAAGAGAATCTCTGCCGCGCGATGAAAAGCCTCGGCGTGTTCTCGAACGGCGGATATGCCGATTACATCGTCGTGCCGCACCCGCGGTACCTTTTCGAAATTGGGGATCTGTCGCCCGAGCGCGCGGCGCCGCTTGCCTGTTCGGGCGTGACGACGTTCGGCGCTTTGAAAAAAGTGCCGACTTTGTCAACCGAGCCGACTGTAATTATCGGCGCTGGAGGGCTCGGACTGATGTGCCTTGCTTTGCATCACAAAATGGGTGGACATTCCGCCATCGTGGTCGATGTCGATCCGGCCAAGCGCGAGGCGGCGAGACAAGCAGGCGCCGCCCATGTCGTCGATGGAGGAGCAGCCGATGCGGCGCAGCGGATTGTCGACGTCACTCAAGGCGGCGCATGGGCGGTCATCGATCTGGTTGGCTCGTCGCAAAGCGCCTGCGTCTGTTATGACAGCCTGATCAAAGGCGGAAAGTATATTATCGTCGGTCTCTACGGTGGGGATCTTACGGTATCGCTACCGCCGATTTCCATGCGCGCGCTGACAATCCAGGGATCTTATGTCGGCAGCCTTCCCGAAATGACCGAATTGATGGAACTGGTGCGGCGCACCGGCGCGCCTCAGGTTCCAGTTGCGACGAGACCGCTCGATGAGGTGAATACAGTCATGGCGCAGTTGCGTGCCGGCAAAGTCATCGGTCGGGTCGTGCTTACGCCGTAAACCTCCCAATTCCGCTATGCGGTCGGAGTAGGGCAGCGATGCCGACTGTCTGCAACCGAATGAGCAGCGCGCGCGATTTCAAATGCCTGCGATGCGTTTTCGGCAAATGGTTTGCGGCCGTTTGTTTCTCCGGTGCTCGTCGCATAGGCGCGGGCCTCTTAAGAAATTGGAGCCATTTTAGTGGCTCGCATTTTGCGCATGGTGCATTGCACTAAATTACGGATATTTCATCTCGAACCGTCCCTGTTGAGCATTGTCCAAACGGCGCAGAGCGCACCGGCACCGCAGCCAACCGTGACTCACCGAATTCAATCTTGGCAACTAAGCGCGCCTGAAGCCAAATTTGACGCCGTCAGGTGTCTAGGCTCTGACGTTTGAAAACTTTGAGGTTTGAAGGCTGCGAAGGGCCCCGGGCTTTGTCCGGGGCCCTTGTGCGTTCGCAAGAGCGATTCCGCGTTCTCGATGGGAGGCGCACGCCATACGTAAATCCCCTTAAGGACTAAATCCGAATTTTCGGCGTTGCACCCATCCGATAGCGATACGTGCGGATGTTTTACTAGGGGTGTCTTACCATGGCGATAGCGGCTGCCATCACGAGACGTGCCATGCGCAAGCTTGTTGCGGGGGCATCGCTCCTTGCCCTGCTCGGCATCGTCCTGCCCACCGTTGCGCGAAGCGCAACGCAAAGCGGCACCTCGCATCCGCATGTTTATTTGATGCGCGGCCTCCTCAATATTTTTTCTCTTGGCATGGATCAGCTCGCCGCGCAGATCGGACAAAAGGGCATTGACGCAAGCGTCTACAACCACACGGTCGCCGACACAGTCGTCGCCAAGATCGTGCAGGCCTACCGCGGCGGCGATCGCGGTCCTTATATACTCGTCGGCCACTCGCTCGGCGCGGACGCCGTGATGACGATGGCGCAGCAGCTAAATCTCCAAGGCGTGCCGGTCGCGCTGGTCGTTCCGTTCGACGGCACCAACTCTTATACAGCGCCGGGGAATGTCGCCTGCGTGCTTAATCTGACCCAGCGGAAATACGCCTATATGCAAGCGGGCGCGGGTTTCCGCGGCAAATTGTCGAATGTCGATGTCTCGAGCGACACCACCATCGATCATTTCACGATCGACAAATCGCCGCGGCTGCAGGCCGAGGCTATGAGTTCGATCCTGCAGGCGGCGCGTGGGCAATCTTGTCGGCCCGGCGCGAGCGGCCCGGTCGTCGCAAAGCCGAAGGAGCCGCTGTCGCCGAAGCTGGCATCTCCCGTTAAGGAGACGTTGCCCGCGACGAGTGCTTCGTCGACCTCGACAAAGAGCACGCCATCGACCGAAGGATCACGGCGCGGCACCGAGGGCTGAACGCCCGCGCGGTGCGCGTGACCGCGTGGATGGCGGAAGCGTCAGAATCGCCTCTCAGCGCGGGTTAGTGTCGGCGGCATCGAAACGCTGCCGCGCTTGCTGCATGGCGCTGCGATTCTTGCGAGCCCAAAGCCCCAACGCATTGACCGGCTCCAGCAGCGAGCCGCCTAGGCGGGTCAGCTCGTAAACGACCCGAGGCGGAATGGTCGGAAACACGGTCCGCGTGATCAATCCATCGCGCTCGAGCGCCCGAAGCGTCAATGTGAGCATCCGCTGTGAGATGCTGCCCAAGGCATGACGCAGTTCGTTGAAGCGCTTCGGCCCGCCGCCCAGTGTCGAAACGACCAGAACGGTCCATTTATCGCCGATCCGGGAAAGCACCTCGCTGATAGCCCGACAATCCTCGGGCTCATGCAGTTTACCCGGTATCACCGATGTGCCTTCTTGCGTGCGCCGTGTGGGCATTTATGTAGCGCCAGTAACAAACCGTAACCAAAGAGATAGAGGCGCCCATGCCCAAGTACAAGCTCGGAATCATTGTCGGCAGCAATAGGCGAACCTCGATCAACCGAAGCCTCGCGCAGGCCCTCGCGAAGCTCGGCGCCGAACGGTTAGAAGCCAACTTCATCTCGATCGACGACTTGCCGATGTATAATCAAGATGCGGAGCAACCGCTTCCGCAACCCGTTGCGCGCCTCAAGTCCGAGATTTCAGCGGCCGACGCGGTTCTGTTCGTGACACCGGAACACAGTCGGTCCATTCCGGCAGTCCTGAAAAATGCAATCGACTGGGGTGCGCGGCCCTGGGGCAAAACCTCTTGGCCCGGCAAGCCGGCGGCGATCATTGGTACGTCGGGCGGCGCCATTTCTACGGCGGTGGCCCAGCAGCATTTGCGTGCTGTCCTTGGCAATCTCGGCCTCCACGTCATGGGTGGCGAGGCCTACATCAGCTTCAAAGCCGACTTGGTGGACGGTGACGGCGCGGTCTCGGATGAAAGCGTTCGCAAGTTTCTACAAGGATTTATCGATCAATTCGCCGCTTTCGTCGATAAATTCGCTCCCGAACGCACGCAACGCGCCGCTTAAGCGCGAAGGAGATTTCGATGTCCATTCGTCCTGTCAAACGCATCGTGCAATCCACGCCGACCATCGAAGGGGCCGGCGTGAAACTGCGCAGGGCTTTCGGATTCGGCGACACGCAGGAAACCGATCCGTTCCTGCTGCTCGATGATTTCCGCAACGACCGGCCGCAGGATTATCTTGCCGGCTTTCCGTGGCATCCGCATCGCGGCATCGAGACTATCACCTACGTTCTCTCGGGCACGGTTGAGCACGGCGACAGCCTAGGCAACCGCGGCACGCTCGGCTCCGGCGACGTCCAATGGATGACGGCCGGCCGCGGCATCATGCATCAGGAAATGCCGCAAGGGGATTTACAGGGCCGTATGCATGGCTTTCAGCTATGGGCGAATCTGCCGTCGTCGCTGAAGATGACGGCGCCGCGCTATCAGGATGTCAAAGGTTCGGAGATCCCGGAGTTTGTCGACGATGACGGCACGCGGACCCGAGTCGTGTGCGGCACATTCTGGGGGAAGAAAGGCCCCGTCGACGGCGTCGCCGCCGATCCGCGTTATCTGGACGTCTTCGTCCCCGCCGGCCGGCGCAAAACGCTCAAAGTTGAAGTCGAGCGCAACGCTTTTGCATATGTGTTCGAGGGAGACGGACAATTCGCCTATGCGTCGAAGCCCTTTGGCGTTCTCGCCGAGAAGCAAGTCGATGGCGAGGAGCTTCTTGTGCGCGAGCCGGTCGGCGACCGCTCGCTGGTGCTGTTCGATTCCGGGGATGAGATCAATGTGCAGGCCGGCGAGCGCGGAATCCGATTCTTGCTGGTGTCAGGGAAGCCCATCGAGGAGCCGGTCGCTTGGTACGGGCCGATCGTGATGAATACGCGCGCCGAGCTCGAACAGGCGATTTCTCAATTGCGTAACGGGACCTTTATCAAGGGCTAGACGGCCGCGCGTTGGGGTCTGATTCGGAAAGAGCCTGCCCTGGACTTGACCCCGGGTGGCCGAAAAAATCACGCCCCAGCCGTGTCGCCCAGTGACTCGATTGAGACAATATCTATTGTGCAAAACGGTACACGAACCCGCCTCGCAAAACATTGACCGGCAGGCGACTGCTCCAAATCTCGATTGGCGTTGTCCGCTTTTGCGCATTACATTGTCAAAGCGGGGCTGCGCGGTGCGTTAGGAGCCAATATCCCCGGGGCCTTATCGATCCTTAAGGGAGCTGTCCCTGACCGGGCTCGTGGGCTCGGACAAATGGCGCCCACCTACTTTCGTAGGGAACCCGGGATCGAGCGCTCCG
>DASPWC010000169.1:0-6704 GCA_035622055.1 Xanthobacteraceae bacterium
CCCATCATCACCTTGTCCTTGGCGTCCTCGAATTCGACCTGCGTCACCATGCGCTTGTTGCGCCGCGCCGCCATCAAGGCCGCTTCGTTGACGAGGTTCATGAGATCGGCGCCAGAGAAGCCGGGCGTACCGCGCGCGATGGTCTTGAGATTGACGTCCGGCGCGAGCGGCACTTTGCGCACGTGCACTTTCAAGATCTGCTCGCGTCCGACGACGTCGGGATTGGGGACCACGACCTGCCGATCGAAACGGCCCGGACGCAGCAAAGCCGGATCGAGCACGTCGGGCCGGTTGGTGGCGGCGATCAGGATGATGCCTTCGTTGGCTTCGAAGCCGTCCATCTCGACCAGCAGCTGGTTCAACGTCTGCTCGCGCTCGTCATTGCCGCCGCCGAGTCCGGCGCCGCGATGACGGCCCACGGCGTCGATCTCGTCGATAAAGATGATGCACGGCGCGTTCTTCTTGGCCTGTTCGAACATGTCGCGCACGCGGCTCGCGCCGACGCCGACGAACATTTCGACGAAGTCGGAGCCGGAAATGGTGAAGAAGGGCACATTGGCCTCGCCCGCGATGGCTCGCGCGAGCAAGGTCTTGCCGGTGCCGGGCGGCCCGACCAAGAGCACGCCGCGGGGAATACGCCCGCCGAGCCGCTGAAATTTGGCGGGATCGCGCAGGAATTCGACGATCTCCTGCAAATCGAGTTTGGCTTCGTCAACGCCGGCGACGTCTTCGAAGGTCACGCGGCCATGCGCCTCGGTGAGCAACTTGGCGCGGCTCTTGCCGAAGCCGAGCGCTTTACCGCCGGCGCCTTGCATCTGCCTTGACAGGAAAATCCAAACGCCGATCAGCGCAACAAACGGCAGCCACGAAATCAGCAGCGAAACAAACCATGGCACGTTGTCCGAAAGCGGGCGCGCGGTAATCGTTACACCCTTGTTGTAAAGCCGCTGAATCAGCGTCGGATCGCTGGGCGCATAGGTCTGAAAGGTTCGGCCGTCGGCATAGGTACCGTGAATCTCCGGCCCCTGGATGAGCACGTCGCGGACGCGACCCTGGTCGACGTCGTTCAGGAGCTGCGAGAACGAAATGTCCTGCGACGTGGTGTGCTGACCCGGATTCTGAAACAGCGTGAAAAGGGCAAGCAGCAGCAGGACGATGATCACCCACAGGGCGAAATTGCGCAGATTGGCATTCATCTCGGGTCCTTGGTCCCCGCTGAGCGGAGTCCTGCGGGAGTAAAGTACCCGCACATCGTTGCAGCTTCGCGTCCCCAGTACCAGCCAATGTAAGCGCCGGGGAGCCCCCTGCCAAGGGAACCCCAACGATAGGGCGTGATTATTACGTTATTTCGTAAAGCTCCTCTTGCGGTTCTTCCGCATGGCTGCGGTGCGATGCCCGGAGGTGCTACGACCGCCCGAAAATTGCCGGGCGGGCGCGCATTCGACCACGATCCGCTCGCGGTCGAGCGTGATCAAGGCGCCGGCGAGCGTCCGGCGCAGGCGGGAGCCAGCCTCGCGCATGGCGGCATAAAGCGATTCGAGTTTGGCGAGTTCGACCGGCCCCTCATTTCCGGCATGGGCGACAGCGCGGCCAAGAAGCCTCAGCGCCGCCTCGGCCGGCAAGCTTGCGAATCGCGCCGCCCCGAAGACGATTGGGCCGCCGACCGGCCATGGGCCCGGTGCGAGGCTATCGCGCGCAGCATCGACGATGAATTCGATTGTTGCATCCGCTCGCCGCAAGCGCGCCGCCAATCTGGCGAAGCCCTGGGCGTCGAGCCCTTCGAGCGCCAAGCGCGGCATCAATGTGCGCAATCGCGCCCGGGTAAAGCGTGGATCTCGATTGCTCGGATCTTCGCTATAGGCAATGCCGGCTGCGCGCAAAGTCGCCGCGAGTCGCGCTTTGGGAACGCGCAGCAGCGGCCGCACGAGAAATGTAGTCTTCTCGCCGTCCACAGGCAGCGGCGCGGCATAGGCAATACCGCCCAGTCCGACGAGCCCACTCCCGCGCGCCAAGCGGAACAGCATCGTTTCGGCCTGGTCATCGAGAGTATGCGCCGTCAAGATATGCGCGTAGCCGGCGCGCGCGGCGGCCCGCGCCAGCAACCGGTAGCGCGCGATCCGCGCGGCCTCCTGCAAGCCGGCTTTCGGCTTTACGCCACGCCAGCGCATCGTGCGATGGGCGACGCCGAGGCGGCGTGCAAGACGTTTGACGGCCGCCGCTTCACGTGCGGCTTCCGCCCTCAGTCCATGATCGATCGTTACGGCGACGAGTTTCGGTGGACGCTTGAGAAGCTTTGCCCAGCGCGCCGCAAGGATGAGCAACGCCGTGGAATCGGGACCGCCCGAAACGGCGAGAATCAATCCGCGTAGTTTTTCGAGACCGGAGAACAGCGCATCGGCTTCGTTGTCGCCAACGGTTTGGTCAGCAGTGCGCGCGCTTCTGTTCACGATCCACGCCCTGTTTCACGCTGATCGAAGCGCGCGGATATTTTCGCAGCACCTCGCCGAGCGATGCGCAGGCCGCTTCTTTTTCGCCCAAGGCGGCAAGTGACTGTCCGAGCCGCAAAAGGGCATCCGGCGCTCGCGCCGAGTTCTCATATTTGGTGGAGAGCGCAAGAAACGACTCCGCGGCGTCATGATATTGCTTGTCCTGGAACAGGCTCTCACCGAGCCAATATTGCGCCTCGGGAGCGAGCCTGTCGCTCGGATATTTGTGTAGGAAATCGCGGAAGGTTTCCTCGGCAGGCCCGTAGTCTTTGTGCAGGACATAGCCGTAAGCGAGATCGTATTCATCCTTGGGCGTATTGGCTGGCGGCGGTACGGCCGGCGCGCCACTGGTCGAGCTCACGTTAGCGGAAGGTGGCGGCGGCGGATCGCCGACGGGCGGCGCACCGGCACCGCCGCCAAGCGCCGCCGACGGGCTTGAAAGATCGAGCGGTTCGCCAGGCTGCCGCGGCACTCCGATCGGAGATACCGGCGGCGGTGGTTCGGTCGCAGCGGTGCTGGTGCCCAACGGCCGCGGCGCTCCCGGCGCGCTCGGATTGCGTGTCGGATCGAATGCGTCGCCACGATGCGCCGGCGATGAGGCAGCATCTCCAGGGGTCATCGGCACCGCCGAAGCGACAGTGCCGGTTGTCTGACCTGGTATTTGACCAGGCGTTTGGCTCGCCGGTGGTGGCGAATATTGCGGCGACGGCGGCGGATATTGTGGTGGCGAATATTGCGATTGCGGAGTTTGCGGCGGTGCATATTGACCCGCCGATCGTGACGGTTCGGAAGCGGCCGCCGCGCCTTGTAGTCGCTGGATTGCCTGCTCGAGCTGCTGATTGCGATACTGCAACTGTTCCACGTTGCCGGTCAGATCGCGGATTTCAGCCTCGAGGCGATCGATCCGGGTCACGAGATCGGCATCGGACGTCTGGGCGTGGGCGGCACCAGCCCACAACGCGCACATCAATGCGAGCATGGAAGCTAAGCGGATCATCGCCTTCGGCATTTTCGGTGGTCTTTCCATGTCTACCATGACGCGTCCTACATCCAAAATGTGACGGAGGCCCCGCGACGGACCGCCGCCCGATGCGACCAAAACGCCGCACAAAACGCAATCGGCGCCATCACGGCGCCGATGCGATCGGATTTCCATGCTCTCACACCCTCGTCACGCTACGAGCTCTGATCGAGCACGGTGACGGCGCGGCGATTCTGCGACCAGCAGGAAATATCGTTGCACAGCGCGACGGGCCGCTCTTTGCCGTAAGAGATCGTGCGCATGCGCTGGGCCGAGACCCCGCGTGAAGCCAGGTATTGGCGAACCGTTTCCGCGCGCCGGGCGCCAAGCGCGATATTGTATTCGCGCGTGCCGCGTTCATCCGCATGCCCTTCGACGGTGAAGGCGTAGCGGTTGTAGTTGTTGAGCCACTGCGCTTGCTTGTCGAGTGTGGCGCGCGCCTGATCCGTCAGTTCAGAGGAGTCGGTTTCGAAAAACACGCGGTCGCCTACATTCACGACGAAGTCTTGCTGGCTGCCGGGCGTCGCGGCATTGGCCAAGGCGCTTTGATCGGTCTGCTTTGCACAGCCCGCAACCGCGATCATGCCCAGAACGACGGCGGCGAACTTGGCGCCGCGAATACTTCTCGCCATGTTCATTCGGGTGCCTCCATACGTCCGCTATGCACAGTTAGTCCCCAGGCGGGTCTAGCAGCGCCTTCGTTAAACGAAGGTTCCGTCAACCTTGACGCGGCGTTGCAATGGACCCTCGACCCCGCGGATTTCCCCGAAAGCTTCTGGAATGGTTAATGAGGCGTCAATACGGCGACTCTATGAAGTCGCAGCGGCTTTACGATAAAAGCGGCGACCAGGCGGGGTCCGAGGCGTAACCCGGGGTCGGAACCCGCTGTTCGTTGCGCCCTGATATATCGACAGTGAACAGCGAGGGCCCCGAATTTCCACCCGGATCTCGGAAAAACATGACGACCCGCCCATTGGGCGAAAAAGTCGGCCCTTCGTTGTGGAAGCCTTCGGTCAGGATGCGCTCCCCGGTCCCATCGGGCTTCATGACCCCGATCGCGAATTTGTCCTGCAACAGCCGGGTGAACGCGATGTAGTCGCCGCGCGGCGACCACACGGGCGTGGAATAGGTTCCCTCGCCGAAGCTGATACGCTGGGCCGGGCCGCCCGCGGCGCTCATGACATAAATCTGCTGATGGCCGCCGCGATCGGACTCAAAGCAGATTTGCGAACCGTCGGGCGAGTAGGACGGCGCGGTATCTATCGCCGGGGTGTCGGTCAGGCGCGTGGTCGCCTTCGAGCGCAAATCCATCACGAAAATATTGGCGTTGCTTCCCTCCTGAAGGCTCATGATGACGCGCTGGCCGTCCGGCGAAAACCGCGGCGAAAAACTCATACCGGGAAAATTGCCGACGATCTCGCGCTGGCCGGTTTCGATATTGTACAGGTAGACGCGCGGATCGCCTTGGCCATAGGCCATGTAGGTGATCTCTTGAGTAGACGGCGAAAATCGCGGCGTCAGGACAAGTTCGTCACCACGGGTGAGGTAGCGCACGTTGGCGCCATCCTGATCCATGATGGCGAGACGTTTAATGCGCCGCTCCGCTGGACCGGTCTCGTCGATGAATACGATGCGGCTATCGAAGTAACCGCCTAGACCGGTAAGCCGCTCGTAGATCGCATCCGAAATGATATGCGCGATCCGGCGCCAATTGTCGGGCGTGGTGAGATATTGTTTGCCGTCGAGTTGCTGTCCGGAAAGCACGTCCCATAGCCGGAATTCCGACTGCAAGCGGCCGTCGCTCTGCCGGCCGACGCGGCCCGTGACGAGGGCCTGCGCGTTGATGTTGCGCCAATCCGGAAAGCGCGGCACCGCGTCAACGCTGGCGATCCTTTCGATATAGGCCGCCGGATCGATGGGAGCGAATAATCCGCTGCGCTGCAGGTCGGAAGTGATGATTTGCGTGACGCCGGTTGCGGTGTCGTCGTCATCGGGTCTGGCGCCGATGAATTTAGGGATCGCGATTGGCAGCGGCTGAAAATTGCCCTCAGAAATATCGAGGCGAACAACAGCCGACGCGGCACGCGGCGTCAGAGCCAAACCTCCCGCGATCGCGCCCAGCGCGAGCGCGCGGCGGCGCGTAAGAATTGGAGCGGAACTATCTTGAATTGGCATGATGCATCGTTCGCTTGATTAACCGCCGAGCAATTCGTGCGGATCGAATTTAAGTTCGATATCTTTCCATTGGTCGTAATGCTCGGGTTTGAGCATCGTGAACGGCTGGCACAGCAGCAGCGCGCGCTTGGCGCTGTCCGCAAGCGCCGGCCCCAAGGCGGAAGCCGAGCCCTCGACCAGCACCGGCTCCTGAGACAACGAGCCGTTCGATTTGAACAGGACGCGCAACACGACGTAAAGTTTTGAATTGACGTCAATGCCGGGCGGCGGGCTCCAGCAACTCGAGATGCGCGCGCGCAAAGCATCGATCTCGCTCTGCGACAACTGTGCGTTTTGCGCGCCGATTGCCGCGCCAAGCGTGGCGGTGTCGTTGAGGGCGTCCGCAGAGGCCACCTGACGCTGCGGCTGCCGCTTGTCGAGCAATTGGGCGACTTGGTTGGCGTCGAATTTGGGATTGTTATCCTGCTGTTGCTGCGCCGGTTTGTCCTGCCGCTTGGGCTGGTCCTTCGCGGCATCCTTCTTCAACAGATTTGCGATTTGATCCGGCTTATATTGCGGCTTCGGCTTGTCGGGTTTATCGGCCTGCTTTTGATCAGGTTTGGGCTCGGGCTTTGCCTCAGCCTGTGGCTCGGGTTTGGGCTCGGGTTTAGGCTCAGCTTGGGGCTTCGACGTATCGGTCGTGACGTCAGGCTTGTCCGCGACCTTGGGTGCCAGCTGATCGACCGATTTTTCGGCGTCGACCTTATCGGCAAGCGGCTTGGGGTCCGGCACGTTCAATTGCGGCGCGTTCTTCACGCCCTTGGTAAGCTGACTGAAGTCCTTTTCGGAAATGAAGGAGACCGGCAGCGACGCGACCGGCGGCGCTTCCATCGGCTGCGCCGAGATGACCATGAGAGCCCACGCCAGCGCAGCGGCATGGCCGACGCACGATATCATCATGCCCGTTTTCATTGGCTGCCCTGTTCGACCTCGGTGACCAGCGCGACGCGATGATAGCCGGCGCCCGAGATGCGACCCATGAC
>DASPWC010000170.1:0-4490 GCA_035622055.1 Xanthobacteraceae bacterium
CGCCATGAACCGCGGCAGATACGGTTGCCGCTGGATCATTTCCTTCGGCGGGTACCAATCCGGCCACTCCTTCATGCGGCTGATCCGTTCGGTCCCGGACCAGGTAAAGCCCTCGCGGCCCACGCCGATGCCGTAGCGCAATGCCGTGCCGTCGCCGAGGACGAGATAGAGGTAGGTGTGCGGCGTGTCGATGATGATGGTGCCGGCCGGCTCGGTCGTCGGGAAGTTTACGACCTGACGCCGAAACTGCGGCGGCAATTCTTTGCGAGGGCCTCGCTCCGGCTGATCTTCAGGCGGCAGCGCCGCGAGCAGCACCGTATCCGAGGATTGTGGCGCGGCGGCGGGATCGGGCGCTCCTGCCGGAGGCGATCCCACGGCACCGGGAATCGAACCCGTTGCGTCAGCCGGAGGCGAAGTGGCGGCCACGTAGCCCGGCGGCCGTTCCGCAGGCCCGCCGCCCCAAACCGGCATCGGTTGCGGCGGGAAAAACGGCCGTCCCGCGGGCGGGGCGTCGTAGGCCTGCTCGCCGGGCGCGGGCCTGACATAGCGCGGATCGTAGGGAACGCCATTGATATCGCGGTAGACCGGGCCAGGTCCTGCATAGGGGGGAGGCCCGGAATAAGGAGCCGGCGGCGGAGGCGGATAATCCGCTGGCGGCGGCGGATAATATTGGGCGGCCGCGCCACCGGCGGAGCCGGCCAGAGCCAGTGTCACGGCGACAAGGCTGACGCTTATTCCCAAAACTTAGACCCCCGCAGGTGCTTGGAAAACCGCTCTCTTTGTGCCGGTAACATTGGGCGGGAACAAGGCAAGAAGGCATGCTTCCGGGGCGCCGTTTGTTCCCGCAATGACACTAAGGCGGCATAGTGAACAATGCGTAACTGCTGTGCGTTGCCCGACCACAATGGTATGGTTTCGCCGGTCGACATTTCGGCGGCTTCATCGGAGACGCGAAATGACACGGACAGCGCTGTGGAGCGCGTTTATTGCCGTGGCTTTTTCGACGCCGCTTTGCGCGCAGGACACCGCGATCAACGATCTCAAAGTAAAAATATTCGAAGCAAAGACGGTGCAGCAAAGGTTCACCGCCGGGTTGCGTCACTGCAGCGAGCTAAACGGCACCAACTTTTATCTTCAGCCGCGCGATCGCGTTCTCAATCTGGAAGACTATCACCGGTCCTTGGACAATCTGGTGGCGCTGGGCGCTTTCAATCCCGAAACCAGGCGACCGTGGAGCAAGCAGGATGCCGATACGCGCTGGACGCAAGTGATGTCGCAGGCGAAAGCGGACCAGGCGAATTGCGCCCTGGTGGCGAGCCTGCCCTTCCTCCAGAAAAAGCTGGACGAAGCGCAGCAACAGGCGTCCGCCCCACAGCCACACGGCGCACCGAGCAAGTGAGCTGCCCAGGCGCGTCGTCACGCGCCGAGGGCTTGCGCCGCGCGCTTGCGCGCTATGCCGCAACAGCGCCTAATCGGCAGGCGCGACGGTTAGCGGCGTGTTAGAACACGCCGCTTATTCGCCAAAATTCAGCCAGCAGAGGTAACAAGGAATGGATTGGACGGACCGACGGGAGCGCTTGCGCTCCGTAATCGCGGGCCCCCGCTGCATTTATCCGGGATCGGTCTATGACGCGATCTCGGCACGCATTGCGGAAGATCTCGGTTTCGAGGCCGGCATGTTCGCCGGTTCGATTGCATCATTCACGGTACTCGGCGCTCCCGACATCGTCGTGCTGACGTTGACCGAATTCGCGCAGCAGGCCTACCGTATCAATCGTGCGGGCAAACTGCCGCTGCTCGTCGACGCCGATCACGGCTACGGCAACGCGCTCAACGTCAAACGCACGGTGGAGGAACTCGAGACCGCCGGCGTGGCGGCACTGACCATCGAGGACACGTGCTTGCCGACGGGCTATGGCGCGACCGGCCCCGTTTTGATTCCGATCGCCGAAGGCGTCGGCAAGATGAAGGCCGCGCTGGCCGGCCGCCAGGATAAGCGGCTCGTAATTGTCGGGCGCACCAGCGCCATGGCAATCACCGGCGTCGCCGACACGATCGCCCGGCTCAAAGCCTATGAAGAAGCAGGCGTCGACATGCTGTTCATGGCGGGCGTGAAAACGCGCGCGCAACTCGATGAGGTCGCCGCCGCGGTCAAGCTCCCGCTGTTTCTCGGCAGTCCGGGAGCGGAACTCTACGATCTCGATTATCTCAGCGTGCGCAATGTTCGCGTTTGCTTGCAGGGTCACCTGCCGTTCATGGCCGCCGTGAACGCCGTGCATGAAACGCTCAAGGCGCTGCGTGATGGCACGCCGCCCGCCGCAATTAAATCCGTCGCGTCGCCCGACCTGATGAAGCGGGTCACTCGGCATGCCGACTATTCGCGATGGTCGAAGGAGTTTCTCAACGCCGGCCTATCAGGTGCGTGACGATAGGCAAAGTGCAATTGGGCTTAATCGTCGGCCGACCGTCAACACATAGCGGCATGCGCGCTATGTTGCTGGCCACTCAAGTCGGCTACAAGACGCAATCGAGGCGATTTGTCCTGAACGAGGAAGTAACCGATGCCATCGGTGAGCGATTGGAAAGTGCCGGCTTCCGTGCAACCCAAGCCGCAGGACTACGGCTACGACCTGGAGCGCGCTCTATCCTGCGTGGTCGGACTTCGCGTCATGGTCCCGGCGGACGCGTTCACAGCCGATACACTCGGCACCGAGCGCGCCGGGAACGGTGTTTTCATTCGCGCCAACGGACTCATCCTGACTATCGGTTATTTGATCACCGAGGCCGATACCATTTGGATCACGCTGGACGACGGCCGTTCGGTGCCCGGGCACGTGCTCGGCTACGATCAGGAAACCGGCTTCGGCCTGGTGCAGGCGCTGTCCAAGCTCGATGTCCCGTGGCTGCAAATCGGCGACTCGACGGCGGCAGCGATCGGCGAGCGCGTCGTTGTGGGCGGCTTCGGCGGGCGGCATCGCTCCGTCGCCGCGCGCGTCGTCGCCAGGCAGGAATTCGCCGGCTATTGGGAATATGTGCTCGACGAAGCGATCTTTACCGCACCGGCGCATCCGAATTGGGGCGGCACCGCCTTGATCGGCCCTACTGGCGATCTTCTCGGCATCGGCTCGTTACAGCTCCAGCACTCGGTCGAGCGAGGCCAGATGGAGAACATCAATATGATGGTCCCCATCGATCTTCTCAAACCGATCGTCGACGATCTTCTAAAATTTGGCCGCCGCAACGCGCCGCCGCGGCCATGGCTCGGCCTCTACGCGACCGAAGTCGAGAACCGGCTCGTCATCGTCGGCCTCGCCGATCGAGGGCCCGCCAAAAAAGCGGAGCTGCGCACCGGCGATATCGTGCTTTCCGTCGCTGGCAAAGACGTGCGCGATCTCGCCGGCTTCTTCCGCCGCGTCTGGTCGCAAGGCCAAGCCGGCGTCGAAGTGCCGATAACCATATACCGCGACGGCGAGACCATGGACCTGCGGATCAAATCGAGTGAGCGCAGCCGGTTCCTGAAAGGACCGAGCTTGCATTGAGGCCCGATCCTCCTGCCGTAAACGCTCAACCGGGAAGGTTTTTAGTTCTCTTCAAACAGCGCTCTTAATCCTTCCCGATAGGTCGGATAGCGCAGCGTGACGCCAAGCGCGCGCTTGAGCTTGTCGTTCTTCACGCGCCGGCATTCCTGCCAAAAGGTCAAGGCCATGGGCGACATCGACGCCGCCGCGTCGTCGAATTTTTCCTCCGGCGGCGGAGCGCGACCCATGAGCTGTGCCGCGAACAGGATCGGATCGGCGGGGGCAGCCGGCTCGTCGTCGGCGACGTTGAACACGCCCGATGCGCGGTGCGTGAAAGCGGCGTCAATCGCCTGCGCGATATCGCCGACGTGAATGTGGTTGAAAATCTGTCCGGGCTTGACGATGCGGCGCGCCTTGCCGCGCGCGATTTTTGACAGCGCGTTCTGTCCCGGTCCGTAAATGCCGGCAAGGCGCAGCACGGCGACGGCAATGCCGCGGCGCGCGCCAAGGTCCCGCCAGGCCTGCTCGGCGGCCAATCGCCTGCGGCCGCGCTGCGACGCCGGCGCGGCCGGCGTTTCCTCGTCGACCCAACCGCCGCCGCTCTCGCCATAGACCCCGACCGTCGAAAGATAGACAATCGAATTCAGATTTTCGCCGGCGGCTAAATCCTTGCCGAAAGCGGCAAGTACCGGATCGCCGGCGTCGCCCGGCGGAATCGACACCAGTGCGTAGCGCGCTTGCGCAATCGCGCGCTCAAGTTCCGGCGTTGTATGATTGCCGTCGAACACCATGGCTTGCAGCGGTCCGGCTTTATAGGCATTCAACACCGCGGCGCGCTCGGCGCCGCGCACGGTCGCCACGATGCGTTCGAACTTGTCGCCGAACTCGGCGACGAAATGCTCGGCGCAATAGCCGAAGCCAAAGCAGACGAGCACGGACATCAATGCGCGCCTGCTTCGAGCGGCGGAGCCG
>DASPWC010000171.1:0-5971 GCA_035622055.1 Xanthobacteraceae bacterium
GCGCGCCGCAATTCCTTGAGCGTGGCGGCGACCGCGCGGCCGTCGCGCGACGCTCGCCAAGCGTTCAAGCGGGCGACCTGATCGGCCTCGGCCTCGTCCGACACCGTGACAACCGCGTCCGCGGCGCCGGCAAGCGGCGAAGACTCGGTCTCGACGAAGCGGTTGACGCCAACGACGGTCTGCTCATTGCGTTCGATCGCTTCGAGCCGGGTGGTGTTGCTCTCAACGAGCCGGCCTTTCATGTAACCCATTTCGACTGCGGCGATCGCGCCACCGAGCCGCTCGATATGGTCGAGTTCATCGAGCGCCGCGTGCTTGAGCTTTTCGACCTTTTTCTCGATCTCTACCGAGCCGTCGAAAATATCCTCATAGTCGAGGAGGTCGGTCTCGTAGGCGAGTATTTGCTGCATGCGCAGCGACCATTGCTGGTCCCAAGGCCGCGGCAGCCCGAGCGCTTCGTTCCAAGCCGGCAACTGCACCGCCCGCGCCCGTGCTTTCTTCGACAATGTAACCGCCAGCATGGAAAGAAGGATGCGGTAGACGTTGTTCTCCGGCTGCTGCTCCGTCAGACCGAGCGAATTGACCTGCACGCCGTAGCGGAACCGCCGTTGCTTGGGGTCTGTCACGCCGTAACGCTCGTGGGTGAGCTTGTCCCACAACTCGCTGAACGCCCGCATCTTGCACATCTCAGCGACGAATCGGGTCGACGCGTTGACGAAGAAGGAAATCCTCCCGACCACCTCGCCGAAATCGTTTATGCCGCCGACCTCTTTGACGGTGTCGAGCACCGCGACCGCGGTTGCGAGCGCAAAGGCGAGTTCCTGTTCCGGCGTCGCGCCTGCTTCCTGGAGATGATAAGAGCAGACATTCATCGGATTCCATTTCGGCATTTCGCGGGTCGTGAAGAGTATCGTGTCCTTGATCAGCCGCATCGACGGCGCCGGCGGAAACACGTAAGTGCCGCGCGAAAGATATTCCTTGATGATGTCGTTCTGCGTCGTGCCTTGGAGCTTGGCGCGCGGCACGCTCTGTTCGTCGGCGAGCGCAATGTAAAGCGCAAGGAGCCAGGCCGCCGTCGCATTGATCGTCATCGACGTGTTCATCTCGCCAAGCGGGATGCCGTCGAAAAGCGCGCGCATATCGCCGAGATGCGAAATCGGCACGCCAACCTTGCCGACCTCGCCTTTGGCGAGCGGGTGGTCGCTGTCGTAGCCTGTCTGAGTCGGCAGATCGAAGGCGACCGAAAGTCCGGTCTGACCCTTGCTCAGGTTTTTGCGATAAAGCGCGTTGGACGCCGTCGCGGTGGAATGTCCGGCATAGGTGCGGAAGATCCAGGGCTTTTCCCGCGCAGCTGTGACGCTTGTGGCTTCCGCGCCCACTGGACCGTCACGTTGCTGCTCATCACGCATCGGCTCTTCGCGGTGGTTCCGCAGTTGCCAGAGATAATAGTGTGACGCCGTTTTTGTTGCAATGCAACATCAACTGCGGCAAACTAATGTTAACATTGCCACCCTGAGCCGCGAATGTCGGCGCAGCAGGGAGCCCGTTATGGCCGTTCCGCAAAAAAAGCCTTCAGCCGCCCCACTCAAGGATCTTTATGAGATCGGCGAGGTTCCGCCGCTCGGCTACGTGCCGGAGAAAATGTACGCCTGGGCGATCCGCAAGGAGCGCCACGGGCCGCCGGAAAAGGCGATGCAGTGCGAAGTCGTTCCCACTTGGCCGATCTCCGAGGAGGAAGTGCTGGTCTACGTGATGGCCGGCGGCGTTAACTACAATGGCGTTTGGGCCGGGCTCGGCGTCCCCGTCTCGCCATTCGATGGGCACAAGCATCCTTATCATATCGCCGGCTCCGATGCGTCGGGTATCGTCTGGGCGGTCGGTTCGAAGGTGAAGCGCTGGAAAGTCGGCGACGAAGTCATCGTCCATTGCAATCAGGACGATGGCGATGACGAAGAATGCAATGGCGGCGATCCGCTATTGTCGCCATCGCAGCGCATCTGGGGCTACGAAACGCCGGACGGTTCGTTCGCGCAATTTTGCCGCGTCCAGTCGCGCCAGCTGATGCAAAAGCCGCGGCATCTCTCCTGGGAAGAATCCGCCTGTTACACGCTCACGCTCGCGACTGCCTATCGCATGCTGTTCGGCCATCCTCCGCACACGCTCAAACCAAGCGACAACGTTCTGGTTTGGGGCGCCTCTGGTGGCCTCGGCGTGTTCGGCGTGCAGCTCGTCGCCGCTTCCGGCGCCAACGCTATCGGCATCGTGTCGGATCCCTCGAAAGTTCAATACGTGCTCGATCTCGGCGCCAAGGGCGTCATCAACCGCAGCGACTTCAAGTGTTGGGGTGCGATGCCCAAGGTCGGAACGCCCGAATACGACGGCTGGGTGAAAGAAGCGCGGCGCTTCGGCAAGGCCATCTGGGACGTCACCGGCAAGCGCGATGTCGATATCGTGTTCGAGCATCCCGGCGAGGCGACCTTTCCGGTGTCGGTCCTGGTCGTCAAGCGCGGCGGCATGGTCGTCTTCTGCGCCGGCACCTCCGGCTACAACATCACCTTCGACGCTCGCTATGTCTGGATGCGGCAAAAGCGCGTCCAGGGTTCGCATTTTGCCCATCTCAAACAGGCCAGCGCCGCCAATCAGTTCGTCATCGATCGACGCGTCGATCCCTGCATGAGCGACGTGTTTCCCTGGGACAAGATTCCCTATGCTCACGAACTCATGCGGACCAATCGCCATAAGCCGGGCAATATGGCGGTCTTGGTCAACACGCCGCGTCCGGGCTTGCGCAATTTCGACGACGTGGTCGAAGCGCAAGGAACGGTGCAAGGGACCTAAAATTGTTTCGCTTTAGTGTTTCGCCATTTTTTCCGGCGGGAAGAAGCGCCGCCGAGCAATCGCGGCGTTGAGCTCGCCGCCATAGATGAAAATCCACGCCGTGAAATAGAGGAAGACCAGCGCCGTCATCGCCGACGCGAGGCCGGCATAGTAAGTCACGTAAGTATAGGAAAAGTCGGCAAGGTAGCGGCCGAACACAAAGCCGCAGGCAAGCCAGAGCGCAAGGGTGGCGACGATACCCGGCCATACGTCCACGATCTGACGGCGTCCGGCCGGCAGCCACATGTGCAAGATCAAGAGCGCAAGCGTCAGCACGAAGGTCGCCACGCCGAAACGGGCGATGTTGTAATGTCCCTCGAGCGGCGCCAGCCAATCGACATAAGAGAGCGCTGTACGAAATACCAGCGGACCGAGCACCACCAGAAAGGCGAGTGCGAGCAGTCCGACGGCCGCGACCAGCACATAGCCGATGGACTCCAAGCGCAACAGCAACCACGACCGTTGCTCGGTCAAGCCATAGGCGCGGTTCAATCCGATGCGCAGGCTCTCAATTCCGCTTGAAGCGAAGTAAAGCGCAAAGAACGCGCCGATCGTCAGAATGTCGCCTCGCGCGGTGGTCAGCACTTTGTGGATTTCGCTGGCGATGCCACCGGATACTTCGGGCGGCCAAGCCGCCACGATCAGCCCCGCCACCTCATTGGCGAGACCTTGCGAGCCGATGAAACCGGCGATGGCAGTCACCAAAATTAAGAACGGAAACATCGACATCAGGACGGACAGCGCGATATGGCTCGCTATCGCCCAGCCGTCGTCGGCGTTGAACCTATAGAAGGCGTCCAACGCCACGCGGTAGCCCAGGCGGATCGTATGCACCGGCGGACACCTCCGTTCCGAGCGAGATATTCATAGCATTGCTTTTGTGCACTGCACGCCTAAGTTCATTCGACAGGCCGGGTCGACACGGAATCTCTGGAGCAAGCCATGCCCTTTGCCGCTACGCAGAAAACACCGCGCCTCGAAGTGATCGCCATGCTTGGCGATGCCGTGACGGCGGTGGATGCTCTCCTGGACGATGCCCGCCGGGCCGTTGCCGGGCGGGTGACCGTCGACGGGCGTGCGGTCTCGCGCCTGTTGGACAGCGAACAACGCGCCGCCCACGGCATTGCCTGGCTTGCGACCTATGTCGAAGCGCTTCGCCAGCTCGCCGACACCGCGCAGCGGCTTGTCGATGGCGACAGCTTCGGCGAAACCGAAGAACTGCTGCTGCGCATCGGCGCCGGCGAATATCTCGCCCAGGTGCTCGGCGGTATTCCGATGAGCCAAAGCGAGATCGTGCGCCTGTCGGATCTCGGATTGAATACGGCGGCGGTCGCCGCGCGGGTCAATCCCGCGGTCGAGCATCTCATCGCGACCGGCAATACGGCACAGCGCCGCGCGCGCCTCGTCGAGCTGATGCGGGAGCAGCGCCACGACGCGACGGTCGGCGCTTGCGGGCTCGGGGAAACGCTCGATTCGATCCGCGAGGAAATGCGCAAATTCGCCGAGGATCGGGTCACGCCCTACGCCCAAGAATGGCATTTGCGCAACGAATACATTCCGCTCGACGTCATTTCGCAAATGGCGGAGCTCGGCGTCTTTCGGCTGACCATCCCGGAGGACTACGAGGGCATGGGGCTCGGCAAGGAATCGATGTGCGTCGTCTCCGAGGAATTGTCGCGCGGTTATATCGGGGTCGGCAGCCTCGGCACGCGCTCCGAGATCGCCGCCGAACTCATTCTCGGCTCGGGCACCGAGGAGCAGAAGCGCAAATGGCTGCCCAGGATCGCTTCGGGCGAGGTTCTGCCGACGGCGGTGTTTACCGAACCGAATACCGGGTCCGATCTGGCGTCGTTGAAGACGCGCGCGGTGCGCCAGGGCGAGGTTTACAAGGTCTATGGCAACAAGACCTGGATCACGCATCCGGTTCGCGCCGATCTCATGACGCTGTTGGTGCGGACCAATCCGTCGGAGACCGGCTATCGCGGATTGTCGATGCTGCTCGCCGAGAAACCGCGCGGCAGCGACGACGATCCGTTCCCGGTCGCCGGCATGAGCGGCACGGAAATCGAGGTGCTGGGCTATCGCGGCATGAAGGAATACGAGATCGCTTTCGATGGGTTCGACGTTAAGGCGGAAAATCTGCTCGGCGGCGTCGAGGGTCTCGGCTTCAAGCAGCTGATGGCGACCTTTGAGGCGGCGCGCATTCAGACCGCGGCGCGCGCCATCGGCGTTGCGCAAGCGGCCATGGAACAGGCGCTCAACTATGCTACCACGCGCGTGCAGTTCGGCGAACCGATTGCCGGCTTCCCGCGCGTCGCCGACAAGATCGCGATGATGGCGGCCGAGATCATGGCTGCGCGCCAGCTCACCTATTACGCCGCGCGCCAGAAGGATTCCGGCCGGCGCTCGGATCTCGAAGCCGGTATGGCGAAGCTTCTTGCCGCACGGGTCGCCTGGGCCGCCGCCGACAACGCCGTCCAGATCCATGGTGGCAACGGCTTTGCGCTCGAATTTCCCGTGTCCCGCATTTTGTGCGACGCGCGTATTCTCAACATTTTCGAAGGCGCCGCGGAGATCCAGGCGCAAGTCATCGCGCGGCGGCTGCTGGACAGCTCGAATTGACAAAGATCAAGGCGGAGATCGTCTGCACGGGACGACAATCTCGATACGTTGAATAGCTCCGGATATGTCCGATGGTTACAGTTCCATATAACGCGTATGTCTTCGTCGGCGACGGCCGAAAGGCTTTGGTTCTGCGCAACGACGGCGATGCGCAATACCTCAACCTGAAGGCCGAGCGGGTCTTCACCGATGAAAATCCGCTGACCCACGAACAGGGCGCCGATCGTCCCGGCCGGTCACATTCGTCGGTGGGGCCCGGCCGTTCCAGCGTCACGCAGACCGACTGGCACGCGCTTGAGGAGCACAGGTTTGCCCGTGAGGTCGCCGCGGCGCTGGAGAAAATCGTGCGCGAGCGCGGCGCCGAGACCTTGATTGTCGTCGCGCCGCCGCGCGCGCTCGCCGATCTGCGCAAGGCGTTCCACCCCGACGTCAAAAAAAGAATCGTGGCGGAAATCGACAAGGACCTCACCAA
>DASPWC010000172.1:0-7864 GCA_035622055.1 Xanthobacteraceae bacterium
CGGGTCGCTGTCGCAGCGGCTCGGCATCGAAGAGGGCACGCAGCTGCCGCGCTCGATCATTGAGTTCTATTACAAGAACGATCAGCTCAACGATCCGATGGTGTCGGAAGAGCACATCACCGCTTTCGGCTGGGCGACGCCACAGGAGATCGACGACATCATGTCGCTCGCGATTCGCGTCAACGATTTCCTGTCCGGCCTCTTTCTCGGGGTCGGCATTCGGCTCGTCGACTTCAAAATGGAGACCGGCCGACTATGGGAAAACGATCTGATGCGGATCGTGGTCGCCGACGAGATTTCGCCCGACTCCTGCCGGCTGTGGGATATCAAGTCGAACGAGAAGCTCGATAAAGACCGGTTCCGCCGCGATCTCGGCGGCCTATTGGAGGCCTATACCGAAGTCGCCAAAAGGCTCGGCATCATGAGCGAGGGCGAGCGGCCTCAAGGCACCGGACCGGTCCTAGTCAAGGGCTGAAATTCCTGCGCGCAAGCGGGCCGCGCGGGGCGCGCTCGGTGCCGCCTGAGTTCCGACTTCTGGCAAAAATCTCGCCGAGGTTGTCGGTAGATTTCTTGCCAGAAGTCTTGTCAGATTTCTTGGGATTCGGCCTCGCCTGTTCCGGGCCACGAGTTGCGGCTGCCGCGATTCATACTTATTGAATGGGTTATGAAGGCCCGCGTCACCGTTACGCTCAAATCCGGCATTCTCGACCCCCAAGGCAAAGCGATCGAAGGCGCGCTGCGCTCGTTGGGGGTGGAGGGCGTCGCGAGCGTCCGCCAGGGCAAAGTCTTCGATATCGAAATCGAAGGCGCCGATCGCGCCGGCGCCGAGGCGGCGCTCAAGAAAGCCGCCGAGAAGCTGCTGGCCAACACGGTCATCGAGAATTACCGGATCGAAGTGGCCGGCCAATGAAAACGCATCGGTTGCGATGAGATCGGCTGTCGTCGTCTTTCCTGGGATCAATCGCGAACGCGACATGGCGCGCGCATTGCGGCTGGTTTCGGGGCAAGAGCCGGCCATGGTTTGGCATGCCGATACGGCGCTTCCGGTGCGGACCGATCTCGTCGTCATTCCCGGCGGCTTTTCCTACGGCGATTATCTCCGCTGTGGTGCCGTCGCCGCTCGCGCGCCCATCATGGACGCGGTGCGCGCCTTTGCCGCCAAGGGGGGATTGGTGCTCGCCATATGCAACGGCTTTCAGATCGCCTGCGAGGCGGGATTGTTGCCGGGAGTGCTGATGCGAAATGCTCAGCTTCGATTTATCTGCCGCGAGGTCTATTTGCGGGTCGAGCGCTCCGATACGGCCTTTACGCGCGGCTACAATGCGGGCCAGGTCATTTGCGTTCCGGTGGCGCACGGCGAGGGCAATTATATCGCCGATGGCGAAACCGTTGCCCGGCTCGAAGGCGAGGGCAGGGTGCTATTCCGCTATTCGTCGCCGGACGGCATCATCGATCCGAACTGGAACCATAATGGCGCCATGAATGGCATCGCCGGCATCATCAACGAGCGCGGCAATGTGCTCGGGATGATGCCGCATCCCGAGAACCACGTCGAAGCGTCCATGGGAAAGACCGACGGCCGCGGCCTGTTTGCGGGGCTCGTGGATCACTTCAAGTTGGCGGCGTGATTATTTTGCGCATCGCAATGGAGCTTTCATGCAGCTTGTTCTGCTGCTCATTGATCTTCTCCTAGTCGTCCATGGGGCAAAGACCGGCCGATTCTGGCCGTGGGGTATGATCATTCTGATGGTGCCCGGTTTCGGAGCGCTCATCTATGTTCTGGTCGAGCTCGTGCCTGAATGGTTCGCCAGCGCGCAAGGTCAACAAGCGGGCCGCCGCGTGTCGAAAACGCTCGATCACGACAGACAGTATCGCCTGCTCACCGATCAGCTTGAAGTCGGCGATACGATCGCCAACCGTGCCGCGCTCGCCGAGGAATGTCTCGAACTTGGAAAATTCGAGGAGGCGCGACGCCACTACGAGCACATATTGCCGATGGGCGATGACTCCGTTTATGCGCTGGGCGAGGCGCGCGGTCAATTCGGCCTGGGTCATGCGCCGGAAGCGGTCGCTACACTCGATGACTTACGAGCGCGCTGGCCTACCTACCAATGGGCGGAAGGGCATTTGCTTTACCCTCGCGCACTCGTAGAGAGCGGACGTATGCAGGACGCACTTTTAGAGTATCAGGCGGTCGCGAACTATCATCCCGAAGTTGAAGCACGCGTGCGCTGTGGCCTGCTGCTCGACAAAGCGGGCCGCCGTTTCGAGGCGAATGCCGTGCTAGGCAAGGTACTGGCGCGATTCAAGCCTGCTCCCAGACATGTGCGGCAGGCGCAGTCCGAATGGATTGCACGTGCCGAAAAGACGTTGCGGGAAGGTGCGGATGTTTGAATCGAAATTCGACGCTGAAACGAAGGCTACCGTGCGCTGACGTGATGATTTCGAAAGAGCCGGTCATCACTCCCGAACTGATCGCCCAGCATGGCCTTAAGCCGGACGAGTATGCGCGCATCGTCAAACTGATCGGACGTACGCCAAGCTTTACCGAGCTCGGCATTTTCTCGGCGATGTGGAACGAGCATTGCTCTTATAAGTCTTCGAAAATCCACTTGCGCACGTTGCCGACCAAGGCGCCGTGGGTCATTCAGGGTCCGGGCGAGAATGCCGGCGTCATCGATATCGGCGACGGGCTCGCCGTTGTGTTCAAAATGGAGAGCCACAACCATCCGAGCTACATCGAGCCTTATCAGGGTGCGGCAACTGGCGTCGGCGGAATCTTGCGGGACGTGTTCACGATGGGCGCGCGGCCGATCGCCTGCCTCAATTCCTTGTCGTTTGGCGACCCCAAGAGTCCCAGGACGCGTTCGCTTGTTTCCGGCGTCGTGGCAGGCATCGGCGGCTACGGCAATTCGTTCGGCGTGCCCACGGTTGGCGGCGAAGTGCGGTTCGAGCGCCGCTATGACGGCAACCCACTGGTAAACGCGATGGCGGTCGGCCTCGTCGAGGCCGACAAAATATTCTACGCAAAGGCGACCGGCGTTGGCATGCCGATCGTCTATCTCGGCTCGAAGACCGGGCGTGACGGCATTCACGGCGCCACCATGGCGTCTGCCGAATTCGGCGCCGATGCCGAGGAGAAACGACCGACCGTGCAAGTCGGCGATCCGTTCTCGGAAAAGCTTTTGCTCGAAGCCTGTCTCGAAATCATGGCCAAGGGCTGCGTCATCGCCATCCAGGATATGGGCGCGGCTGGGCTGACCTGTTCGGCGGTTGAGATGGGCGCCAAGGGCGATCTCGGCGTCACGCTCGATCTCGACAATGTGCCGTGCCGCGAGCGGGGCATGAGCGCCTACGAGATGATGCTGTCCGAAAGCCAGGAGCGCATGCTCATGGTGCTCAAGCCGGACAAGGAGAAAGAGGCCGAAGCGATCTTCCGAAAGTGGGGCCTCGACTTCGCCATGGTCGGCCATACCACGCCGAGCCGGCGCTTCGTCGTCCGTCTCGGCGGCGCGGTGATGGCCGACCTTCCGATCAAAGAATTAGGCGACGAGGCGCCGCTTTACGACCGTCCCTTTGTCGAGCGGCCGAAGGAACCCGGCGTCGATCCCGCTTCGGTAATGGCGCCCGTCGGCACCCCCGGCGCGCTCGAGGCGCTGATCGGTTCGCCTGATCTTTGCAGCAAGCGCTGGGTGTGGGAGCAATACGACCACGTCATTCTCGGCAACACGGTGCAGCGGCCGGGCGGCGATGCAGCGGTGGTGAGGATCAAAGAGGGGCCTAAAGCTCTGGCGCTTACCGCCGATGTGACACCGCGCTACTGCGAGGCCGATCCGTTCGAGGGCGGCAAGCAGGCGGTGGCGGAGGCGTGGCGCAATCTCAACGCCGTTGGCGCGCGGCCTCTGGCGCTTACCGATAATCTCAATTTCGGCAATCCCGAGCGGCCCGACATCATGGGACAATTCGTCGACTGCGTGCGCGGCATCGGCGCCGCCTGCCGCGCGCTCGATTTCCCGGTCGTGTCCGGAAACGTGTCGCTCTACAACGAAACCAACGGCCGTGCCATTTTGCCCACGCCTACGATCGGCGGGGTCGGTCTTCTTGACGAATTCACCAAGTCGATGACGATCGCTTTCAAGAACGGGAGCGAGACAATTCTTTTGGTTGGCGACACCGCCGGCTGGCTCGGTCGATCGCTCTATTTGCGCGACCTCTGCGGCCGGGAGGAAGGTGCGCCGCCGCCGGTCGATCTCGCCGCCGAACGGCGTCATGGCGAGTTCGTGCGGTCGATGATCCGCGAAGGTCTCGTGACCGCCGTCCACGACGTTTCGGACGGCGGGCTCCTTGTCGCGCTCGCCGAGATGGCGATGGCGTCCGGGATCGGGGCCGTGCTCGAGGCGCAGCCCGGCATTCCCGCTCACGCGTTCTGGTTCGGCGAAGACCAGGCGCGCTATGTCATCACGGCTGAGAATGCCGGGCCGATTGTCGAACGGGCAAAGGCGGCCGCGATCCCGCTCGCACGGCTCGGGACAACCGGCGGCGCCGTTCTTTCGCTCGCCGGCGAGCGCCCGCTCCTCGTCAGCGATCTCAAGCATCGTTTCGAAGCTTGGCTGCCGGCCTTTATGGCGGCCGCGGGTTGAGCGTGGCGGCGCATTGACGCGCGCCGGAGAGCGCCGCATTGTGCCACGGGTGATGTAACCCACTTGGCCGCGCCGCTCAGCCCTGGCGAAATGGCCGAAAAATCGGGATGAAAATACGCGATGGCCATGGCTGCCGGCGAGATCGAACGGTTGATTCGCGCGCGGATACCGGACGCGCAGGTGACAATCCGGGATCTAGCAGGGGATGGCGACCACTATGCGGCAACCGTCATCGCCGAGTCGTTCCGCGGCAAGTCGCGCGTGCAGCAACATCAGATCGTTTATGAAGCGCTTAAGGCGGAAATGGGCGGAAAGCTGCACGCGCTCGCGCTGCAGACCGGGACACCGGAGCGATAATCCGGCCAATTCGCACGCCGGGAAAGCGGCATAGGCTTTGCGCGAGCTTTGGGCTACATATATTGCAACAACGAGGATCGGCGCCGAAGACCGGGGCGCCGTCAGGAAAGGTGAGCACGATGGCTATCGAGCAATTCATCGATAATGAGGTTAAGGCCAACGATGTGGTGTTGTTCATGAAAGGCACGCCGCAATTTCCGATGTGCGGGTTTTCCGGGCAATTGGTGCAGATTCTCGACTACCTCGGTGTTTCCTATAAGGGGCTTAATGTCTTGGAGAACGACGATCTCCGCAGCGGAATCAAATCATATTCCAACTGGCCGACGATCCCACAGCTTTACGTCAAAGGCGAGTTTGTCGGCGGTTGCGATATCGTGCGTGAAATGTTTCAGGCCGGCGAACTGCAGTCCTTGCTGAAGGACAAAGGCATTCCGGTGAAGGCAAATACGGCCGCGTAGCTGCCGCGATCGCGTCACACTGCCGCGGTCGGCCGGGACGAAGCTATTTTCGGATCCGGTTTGCCATTAGCAGGATCAGCGCCAAAACGAGCGCCAAGCCGACCAAGCTTTGCGTTGGAATGGCGCCGGCGAATTTCAGGACGTTGTCGGCGACACTTGAGACGAATACGCCGGACGAGTCCGGGCCGAGGATCAAATAGATCAGAATGACGGAAAGAACCGTCAAAAATCCTATTTCAACGAACGCCCAGAGATATTCTTTGGTCTTTTGCAGATAATTCAACATGCCGCGCCCTCATAGAGCGGTTGCTGCAGCATCAGAACCGTCTCGAGCTTACGATAACGCTGTCAGCGCCGGGTGGAGACTTCTCCACCCGAACGCCGTGCGATTCCTCGTGTCGCTCCGCGGACCTGAACCGACGTTCAGGCCGTTTCGCGTCCTGAGAACAGCCACAGTATGATGCCGAGTGTAATCAGACCGACGAGTCCGGCATCGCCCAGCGATTTGACCAGCGCCATGATGTTGGTCGTGACATTGCCGAAGAAGGGCAGGTTAGCCCCGACCAGAAGCGCGGCAACGATCGCCAGCGCCAGCAACGCCAATCCGATTTCCGTTAACGAACCAATCCACGCTTTGATTCTCTGTAACGCGTCCATGTGCGTTCTCCCTTGCGATTCGTAGGCAAGCCCCAGCCGTTACGCACGCTACGCACGAAAAATCTGCAACAAATGAAGGCAGCAGCGTAACTAAAATAGGCAGCTTTTCAAGTCGCGTATCTAAAACGCATGATTCTCCGGCAATTACCGACACATCAAGCGAGCGGGCGCTTGGGGGTAAGTGCGAGGTGATTCGCCGAAACCGCGGTTTTCAGGGGAGGGCGCGAATCACCAGCGGCCCTCCGAATTTGCGCGGCTACCGCGAATAATATTCGACGACGAGATGGGGCTCCATCATCACCGGATAGGGCACGTCGCTGGGCACCGGGATGCGATTGAGCTTGGCGGTCATTTTCGAGTGATCGGCTTCAACATAATCGGGCACATCACGTTCGGCGAGCGCGTTGGCTTCCAGCACCAGAGCGAGCTGCTTCGACTTCTCCTTGACCTCGACCAGGTCGCCGACTTTGACCCGGTAGCTGCCGACCGTGACGCGCTTGCCGTTCACTCTGATGTGGCCGTGGCTGATAAATTGCCGCGCCGCAAAAACGGTCGGCACAAACTTGGCGCGATAGATCACGGTGTCGAGCCGGCGCTCCAAAAGACCGATCATGTGCGCGCCGGTGTCGCCCTTAAGACGCCGCGCTTCTTCGTAGATGCCGCGGAAGTGGCGCTCCGACATGTTGGCGTAGTAGCCTTTGAGTTTCTGCTTGGCGCGCAATTGCACGCCGTAGTCGGAGAGTTTGCCCTTGCGGCGCTGGCCGTGTTGTCCGGGGCCGTATTCGCGTTTATTGATCGGCGATTTCGGCCGGCCCCAAATATTTTGGCCCATCCGCCGATCGATCTTGTACTTTGCCTGATGGCGCTTGGTCATCGCGTCCTCGTTGTTCGGTTTAATCGCGGCATGGCGTTCCCCGAAGGAAGCATGTTTTCGGAAAATCATGCCGCAAAGTTTGAGGATCGCGCCCTCCTCTGTCCCGTGGGCTCTTTCGATCGCCCGGAACCGACAGGTTTGGCGCCGAAGCGCCGGCTCAAACCACGGGTCGCGAAACACTGCGCGGGCCCATCGGGCCCGCGAAGTGGCCGGTTTTTAGGGCTAAAGCGCCGCGGTGTCAAACCGGCGCGGCGGGCGGTCTAACCGCAGGCAAAATGCCGGCGCCGCATCGGCAACAAAACGGCCAAGGCAAGGAAGGCGGTGACCGCGTCGAGCACCGCCACCGCGATAAACACGGCGGTCCAGCTTCCCGTCGTCTGCTTGAGAAACGCCGCTGCGGGCCCGCCGAGGATCGAACCGATGCCTTGCGCGATATAGAGGAAACCATAGTTGGTTGCCGCGTATTTCGGGCCGAAAGTGTCGGTTAGCGTCGAGGGAAACAGCGAGAATATCTCGCCCCAGCCGAAGAACACGAGGCCGGTCAGAACGACGAAGAGGGCGGGCTGATCGATGAACGCGAACAGAACGAGGATCGCGGCGCATTCGAGGGAAAAAGCAAGCGCCATCGTTGCTTCGCGGCCGATATGGTCAGAGACCCAGCCAAAGAACGGCCGTGTCAAGCCGTTGGTGAAGCGGGAAATGGTCAAAGACAGCGGCAGCGCCGCCATGCCCAACACCAGCGCCTGCGCGACCTTATATTCGTTGGCAAACGGCCCGACATTGGAAACGACCATCAAACCGCTGGTCGACATCATGCTCATCATGATGAACAGCAGCCAGAAGATCGGATTTTTCAGCATCTCGCGCGGCGAATAGCT
>DASPWC010000173.1:0-3299 GCA_035622055.1 Xanthobacteraceae bacterium
GACGATGACGGAAGAGGAAGAACGCGAGCTTCGGGCGCAACTTGCGCGCCTGCAGCAGGAGCATCGCGACCTCGATGCCGCGATTGCGGCACTGCAGGATTCACCGGGGTCCGACCTTATCCAGGTCCAGCGCCTGAAAAAACGCAAATTGCAGCTGCGCGACCGCATCACCTTCATTGAAGATCAGCTGACGCCGGATATCATCGCGTAGCGGTCCGAGCCGTTGCTCGAGCGGCTTCCGAACCGCTTAAAGCCAAGCGACCTCTGATTCGCTCGCAAAACACCATCAATTTCAGTGGCTAACGCCATCATGCGACAGATTGTCGCTATTGACCCTGCCGCTTCGGGTGAGGGCGCCTCGGATAAGGATGGGCAGGCAAAGGAATCAGGGCGTGTACCGTAGGGGCCACAATCGTCGGGGTTGCAGGAGGGTCGGTATTTCATGACATAACTTTAATACGGGACGACCTTACGCCGTTGCGGTTCATAACGAATCGTGGAAGTGCCGAAATGGCCGCAGAAAACCGAGCGCGTCACTGCACCAATCACGATCGCCTGCCAAAAGATGGCCGCATTCGGGCATCGCTATTCAGTCTGCATTCACGAAAAAATGGGATGTTAAGACGACGGGGTACAATTTTAAATGGTGAGCGAAACTCTCTCGTTGAGGTGAATCACATGAAGAAAATTTTGACTGCTCTCGTTGCAGTTGCGACTCTCGCAGTCGCTGCGGTAGCGACTTCAGGACCGGCGGAAGCTTGGTGGCGCGGCGGTTGGGGCTGGGGTTGGGGCCTTGGCGGTTTCGCAGCCGGCGCAATTGTCGGCAGCGCGCTCGCCGCGCCGTATTACGGCTATCCGTACGGCGGCTACTACGGCTACGGTGCCTATCCTTACGCGCCCCCGCCTTGCGTTTGGCGGCGCGTATGGAACGGCTATGCGTGGGTTCGGGCCTGCGTCTGAGGCAAATGTCTCGATGAGCTGAAATTGCCGTGGAAGCCGTTTCCGTTGGGGAAATGCCTCCATGGCAACGAGGTAAGCTCGTCTATCGGAATTGCGCAATCAGCCTTCGGCAACCAAACTTCCGCCAAATAGTCGCTTTTCAGTGACCGCGGGTGTGACACAGAATATCGGGGGTTTCGGGGACTTCCGCCCATCCACATTCGAGATCGGTGCCCGACCGATCGCAAGAGGAAATCAAATGCACAAGTCGCTTGTGGCACTTGCTGCGGCTGCGGCCCTGGGCCTCGCCGTGGCGGCCGCACCGGCCCCGGCGAATGCAGGTTGCTACGGCTGCGCCGTGGGTGCCGGCATTCTCGGAGGCGTCGCTGCGGGCGCCATCATCGGCAGCGCCATCGCCAACAGCCCGCCGCCGCCTCCGCCGCCGGGCTATTACCCGCCCCCGCCTCCGCCCCCAGGCGCATATGGGCCGCCGCCCGGTCCCTATGCCCAGCTCGCGCCCGGTTGTTATTGGGGCAAGCGCCAGGTTTGGGTCGAAGGGCTCGGGTATCGCTGGCGGACCGTGCAAATTTGTCCCTAACGAGCCTGCCGCCGATCGCTCGGTAGCGCTACAATTCGACCGGTCGGCTTGAACACAAGCCGGCCGGTTCTTTTTTGCGTCAGCGATGGAAGCGTGAAGTTTTGGAGCGCCTCGCCCAAGTCGGCAGTCCGATTCTCCGATGCGACAATGCCGGTAGAAACGACGACGAACGTGGCCTTGCAATTGGGTTCTCGCGCGCTTGCGATTTCGCGGGCGCTTCTGCCGCTCGCCTGGCGTAAAAAGCCGCGCACACGATCGGCCTCGCGCACGATGATCGTTTTTGCTTGGACTGCGGTCATTGCAATTTGTCTTTATGCCGGCGTGGCGGCGATGATCTATCTCGCCCAGCGCTCTCTGATGTATTTCCCCGATCGGGCGCATGTTACGCCGGCCCAAGCGGGGCTCCCCGAGGCCGAGGAAGTTACGCTTACGGCGTCCGATGGCGTGCAGATCGGCGCTTGGCAAGTGCCGCCGCGGGACGACAAGCCGGTCATCGTTTATTTCCACGGCAATGGCGGAGCGTTGCATTTCCGTGTCCCACGCTTTCGCAAGCTCATCGACGACGGAATTGGCCTCGTCGCCCTCGAATATCGCGGTTACGGCGGTTCTGCCGGCAGCCCCAGCGAGCAAGGGCTGATTGCCGACGGCGAAGCGGCTTATGGCTTCGCCGCCGCGCGCTATCCGACGCAACAATTGGTGCTGTGGGGAGAGTCGCTCGGCTCCGGCGTCGCCGTTGCGGTGGCGGCCGAACACCCGGTCGGGCGCGTCATCCTGGAAGCGCCTTTCACCTCCGCGGTGGCGCTTGGCGCCGAGCACTACTGGTATCTGCCGGTTCGGCTTTTGATGAAGGATCAGTTTCGTTCCGATATTCGCATCGCCAAGGTCACGGCTCCGCTGATGATCATGCACGGCGTGCACGATCGGATCGTCCCTTATACGATGGGCGAACGCCTATTCGACCTTGCCAACAAGCCGAAGCACTTCGTGCGGTTTCTCGACGGCGGCCACGAGGACCTCGATGCCAATAGAGCGCTCGACGCCGTGGGCCGCTTTCTCGCCGGTGATTTGGATTAGGTCCGCATCATCGTCATACGGCCGATAACGTCATTGCGGCACGGTCATCACTTCGAGCACGTGGCCGTTCGGATCGCGAAAGTAGACGCCGCGGCCGCCGCCCCAGTTGTTGAGCTTGCCGTCGTCGAGGCTCCAGGGCGCGCTGCCGAACAAGATATCGGCTTGCTTGATGCGGCGTAAAATGGCGTCGAATTCGCGATCGTTCACGTGGAAGGCCAGATGATGACTTTCGAAATTCGAGTCGTCGTCGAACAACAGGGTCAGTTCCTTGTTTACGCGCACCGGGGCGAAATGGCCGGTGCGACCGCGTTTGAGACCGAAGATTTTGGCGAAGAACGCCGCGGCGGCAGCTTTGTCCCGCGCCGGCACGATGGTGTGGTTGAGCCTAATGGTCATAGACCGCCTCCGATTCTAACGCTCAAAAGGTCGGATAGGTCTGACCGATCCTGCCGCCGACGCGGGCGAAGCCGTCTTTGGCTGGCTGGTACTTGTCGTTGATGTTGAGTGCCTTGGCATACGATCCCGCCGCTTTGTCCTTTTGGCCCAGTCGTTCATAGGCAAGTCCGCGGCTGGTCCAGGCTCTCAAATTCAGCGGATCCGACTGGACGGCGACGTCAAGATCCTGCGCGGCCGATTTGTTATCCGCGATGGCCAAGTAGCTGAGCGCGCGGGCGACGTAAGCGTCGTA
>DASPWC010000174.1:0-5049 GCA_035622055.1 Xanthobacteraceae bacterium
ATGGCGTCCCACAGCAGCTTCATGATCTTGATGCGCTCCTTGTAGTCGATGCCGTTCGAACCGCGCACATATTTGGCGAGATATTTGTCGATGTCCGGATTTTTGAAATCGCGCGCATGCGAGGGCAGGTAGATCAACCCCGAAGCGATGATTTTCTCGACGATGTTGCGCACCGCCGGATAGGCCTCCGTCATGAACAGGCGGTAGGTGGCGGAGCCGCGCGCATTGGGAAGCACCGCGCCGTCGGCCCACGGCACCGGATTGCAAGCCATCGCGTCGGTCAGCGACCAGAACAGGTTGCGCCAGCCGATCACTTCGCCGATCTGCGCCTGCACGCCGCGGAAGCTCTCGACGCCGGTCGCGCGGGCGGCCTTCCACAATAGCCCGATGATGAAGTCGAGTTTCACCGCCAGCCGCGTGCAGCCTTGCAGAGTAAAGCCGTTGAAGAAGCCCGATTGCGGATAAAAGTTCTTCAGCCGCTCGATGTCGCGATGGATGATGACGTTTTCCCAGGGAATGAACGCATTGTCGAAAACGAAAATCGCGTCATTTTCGTCGAAGCGCGAGGTGAGCGGATAATCCCAGGGCGAGCCGGTCGCCGCCGCGGCGAACTCATAGGACGGCCGGCAGATCAGCTTGATGCCGGGCGTGTTCATCGGCGCAATGAACATTACCACCATCGCCGGATCGGTGATCTCCTGGCCCATATTCTGACCGAGGAAATTGTATTGCGTCAGCGCGGAATTGGTCGCGACCACCTTGGCGCCGGAGACATAGATGCCGGCGTCCGTCTCTTTCTGGATGGTGATGTAGACGTCCTTGACCTGTTCGACCGGCTTGTTGCGGTCGATCGGCGGATTGACCAGCGCATGATTGAGATAGAGCACCGCCTCCTGCGCGCGCTTGTACCAGGCCCGCGCATTGCCGGCGAATTTGCCGTAAAACGCGGCATTAGCGCCGAGCGTATTGAGGAAGGCTGCTTTGTAGTCCGGACTACGGCCCATCCAGCCATAGGACAACCGCGCCCAAGCGGCGATCGCGTCGCGCTGCGCGATCACGTCCTCGCGCGAATGCGCCACCTTGAAAAATTTATGAGTGTAGCCGCCGGATCCCGTATCGGTTGGCGCGGTGAGCGTGTCTTTGTGGGCCTTGTCGTGGAGCGCGTCATAAAGCAGCGCCACCGAGGCCGCCGAATTACGGAACGCCGGATGCGTGGTCACGTCGCCGACGCGCTCGCCGTAAATGTAGACTTCGCGGCCGTCGCGCAACGATTCCAAGAATTCCGCCCCGGTGAACGGGCGCTTCTTGCCGGCGACGATCGCTTCGGGATGATCGGGCATGTCTTCCTCCGCAGTCGGTGTCTCGGCCGCGCCGCCTGCCGCGCCGCCACTTGCAATTCATCAGTACACTGACGATTATCGTTCAGTGTACTGACGATAGGGCGAGGCGGTCAATCGGCTCGCGGAAATGTCCGATTTTGACTGTGCCGGGCAAAACACGGGATCGCGCGATGGCAAGGCTGGACGACGATCGGCGCCTGCTCGAAATGCCCGGCCATCTTATCCGCCGGTTGCATCAGATTTCCTTTGCGCTGTTTCTCGATCAGGCCAAGGCTTTCGGCGTCACGCCGGTGCAATATGCCGCGCTGGTGGCGATCGGCAGTCATCCGGGCATCGACCAAACGGCACTGTGCAGCATCATCGCGTTCGACCGCACCACCATCGGCGGCGTGGTCGGCCGCTTGGAGAAGAAGAAACTGATCAAACGGCTCAATGGTGCGCATGACCGGCGCACGAAATCGCTTTCGATCACGCCGGCAGGCCGTACACTGATCCGGCGGATCGAACCCGCGGTGCAGTCGACGCAGCGGCTCATTCTGGCGCCGCTCAAGGCGAGCGAACGCAATACTTTCATGCAAATGCTCTGGCATCTGGTTCATCTCAACAACGCGCACAGCCGCGCGCCGGTGCGCGAAAGGGAGAGGAAGCGCCGGACCTCCTGATTTTTCCCTCCCCCTAAAAGGGGAGGATTAAGGAGGGGTCAAGCCTGACCATCACCCGGCGGCTTTCAGCCGCCGACCTCCCCTTTCCAGGGTGAGGCGATTCTTTGCAGCGGACGATAAGCAAACATTATGCGCGCTTCTCCCGCTTCGCCGTCCACAGCGCCAGCGCGGCGACGATGGCGACCGCGATAAGCGCGCCGCGTATTCCGGCCGCGGCAAAGGCGATCGCGCCCGATGCGGCGCCCGCCATGAATCCAAGCGCGATCCAAAGCACAGTCAAAAGACGGTCGCGCACTGTTTCGAATTCACGCACTGCGGCCATGTCGTGACGGCTTCGGGCAAAGCGCCGCCATGCCAAGACGATGTCGGTGATCGCGATGCCGAGCTGTGTGATATTGCCGGTCATTACGTTGGTCTGCGGGATGTCCTTCATCAAAAGCCGCACCAGCACGCTTTGCGCGCCCATCGCCGTGGCCGCGAACAGGCCGGCGACGATGCCATGCCAGTCGCGCGCATTCGTGATCGGCGGACCGAACACCGCGACCGCCGCGAACAGCGCCAGCAGCAGCGCCTCCAGGCCGAGCATCCAAGGCAGCACCGCTTGTCCGGCATTTCGCGTGAGTGCGATCAGCGCGGCGGTCGCCGCCGCCGCCGCCAGAAACGCCACGATCGCCAAAAGCTTGCCGGCGATGCCAAAATCGCGCGTTACAAACTCGGCGCCGGCGATGACGAAACTGCCGGTGACCTGGGCGACAAACAGGCCGAACAGGCCGAGATAGGTGAAGCTGTCGACATAGCCGGCGACGAAACTGAGAAGCACCGGCAGCGCGCGGGGCAAGGGTGGTTGCTCGCCGGGTAGTGTCGCTCCGCTCATGAGAAAACTCCGCTCTTGTCATTCCGGGGCATCATCCCGAAAACCAGTATCCACCTCGGATCGGTGGCCGGGCAGGCTTTTGGGGATCACGCTTTAGGGTCAAGACTCATAGACCTTGGCGATCGCTTCGCGCCGTACTTGCTCGGAAAATAGGGTAGCCATCACGATCGACGGCTTTTCTCGAACGCTTTTGTGAGTCTTGACCCTAGCTTCCCGCCCGCCGGCAGGCGTCCCACAGCCGCGGTGCGGTGGCCGGCATGTCGAGACCGGCGCCCGCGCCGTTCGGAATCGCGTCAGCGACCGCGTTCATCACGGCGGCAATGGCGGCCGTGGTGCCGGCTTCGCCCACGCCTTTGACGCCGAGCGGATTTGTCGTCGCCGGAACGTTATGCATCGCTTCGCGCAGGGGCGGCATATCGTGCGCGCGCGGCATGGCGTAATCCATGAACGATCCGGTGACGAGCTGGCCGCTGTCGGCGTCGTAGACTGTGTTCTCCATCAGCGCCTGGCCGAGCCCCGATGCAATGGCGCCGTGCAATTGGCCCTCGACGATCATCGTATCGAGCGGCCGGCCGCAGTCGTCCACGGCGGCGTAGGCAACGACCGCCATCGCGCCGGTCGCGGGATCGATCTCGATCTCCGCAATGTGCACGCCATTGGGAAAAGTCTGCGGGGTCTCGGTTACGGCCTTGGTGTCGAGGTCTTCGGCGATCTCGCCGCGTTTCTTCAGCGCGGCGGCGTGCGCCGCCACGTCGAACAGCGGGACGCACCGGTCGGTGCCGATCACTTCGAACGCGCCGTCCTTGAACGCGATATCCGCTTCGCCGGCCTCGAGCATCGCCGCTGCGATCGGCTTGCCCTTGGCCAGCATTTGTTCGACCGCTTTGACCAGCGAATGGCTCACCGTCATGCCCGAGCGCGACCCGACCGAAGCATAGCCGGGTAGCTCGTTTGCCGAATCGCCGTGGCCGTGCGGGATTTTTTCCGGCGGAATGCCGAGCTCCGCCGCGATCAGCCGCGAAAACACCGTGGCGTGGCCCTGGCCGGTATTCTGCACGTTGAGCCGGAACTGCAGCGTGCCATTGCCAGGAAAAAGCAGCATTGCACTTTCGGTCGGCGAACCGCCGGAATGTTCGAGCATGCAGCAGATGCCGAGGCCGCGATATTTGCCGCGTTTTTGCGCCGCGCGGCGGCGCGCCTTGAAATTCGTGTAGTCGGCGAGCTCGAGCGCCATGTCGAGAATCGGCGCGAAATCGCCGCTGTCGATCGTCGTGCCGACGGCGGTCTTGTACGGCATGGCCGATTTCTTGACGAGATTGCGCCGCCGCAGCCTGACCGGATCGATGCCGGTGACACGCGCGGCTTCGTCGACCACGCGCTCCAAGGCATAGCTCGCTTCCGGCCGTCCGGCGCCGCGATAGGGCGCGGTCGGCAGCGTGTTGGTGTAGACGCATTTCACGCTGATATCGATCGGCTTGATGTCGTACATGCCGGGCAGGCAGCGTGTGAAGCTGATCGTCGGGATATTGGCGCCGATGGCGCCGAGATAGGCGCCCATATTGCCGACGTTGCGGATGCGCAACGCCAGGAATTTTCCTTTCTCGTCGAGCGCGAGCTCGACATCCGAATAAGTATCGCGCGCCTGATTGTCGCTGAGAAAAGCTTCCGAGCGTCCCGACATCCAGTGCACGGGACGCCCGATCTTCTTCGCGGCGACGAGAAGCGCGATGTATTCCGGGTAGGCGGATGTCTTCAGCCCAAAAGCGCCGCCGACATCCTCGGTGATGACGCGCAGCTTCTCCTTCGGCCAATTCATGATGCCGAGAACGTTCTCGCGCATGGTGCCGGCGCTTTGCGAACAGGTGCGCAGCGTGTAGGCGTCGCCCGCGGCGTCGTAGCTTGCGGTGGCGCCGCGCGGTTCCATCGAAGCCACGCACAGGCGCTGGTTCATTTCCGAAACCCGCGCGACGTATTTGGCCGAAGCGAAAATGCGCTCGACCTTGGCCGCATTGGCGTCGGGATCGGCGGCGGGGCCCGGCCAATCGACCGCGAGATTGCCCGGCGCTTCCGGCCAAAGCTGCGGCGCGCCGGGCTCGAGCGCGGCGCGCGCGTCGGTCACCGGGGTGAGCGGCTCGTATTCGACATTGACCAGTTCGGCGGCGTCCTGCGCCGC
>DASPWC010000175.1:0-9308 GCA_035622055.1 Xanthobacteraceae bacterium
TCATATGAGCGATAGGAGGACAACGCCATGCCTCGCGTCGTTGGCATCGACCACCTGGTTCTGAGCGTCGGAGATTTCGCGCGCTCGAAGGAATTTTACGGCAAGCTCCTCGGTTTCCTCGGCTTCAAGCTGAAACATGAATACGACGATATGGCCGGGTGGAGCAACGGCAAGACCCTGTTTTGGATCGCCGCCGCCGACGCCGAAGGCAAGAGACGGAAATATCGCAAGGGCGATATCGGTTTCCATCATTATGCTTTCGAGCTGGCGCGCCGAAAGGACATCGACGCGCTCGGTGCGTTTCTTGAAAAGAACGGCATGACCGTCGTTGATCCGCCGGGCGAGTATTACGGCCGCAACTATTATGCCGTTTATTTCACCGATCCCGATGGCATGAAGCTCGAAGGCATGATCTGGGCGCCACCGCAGAAGAAAAGCGCCGCAAAAGCCAAACCGAAGGCTCGGGGAAAGAGCGGGAAGAAAGCCAAAGCCTAAGCGCGATCGCCGTCGTTACGACGCGGCGCGAAGAAGTGCGGGCATGCGGGCGACCACAGTGTTGCGCCCGCGGCGTTTGGCGGCGTAAAGGGCATTGTCCGCCGCTTCGACCAGATCGGCGGCAGTCTGAAATTTCTCCGGCGCCACGGACTCCACGCCGATGCTGACGGTGACGTGACCGCACGGCACTTCCGAGTGATTGATGAGAAGGTCCTCGACGGCCTTGCGCGCCTCGTCGGCTAGTTCGGCCGCCCGGTCGAGAGCTAGGCCGGGCAACAGCAGGGCGAACTCCTCGCCGCCGAAGCGAGCGACCAGCACGGCTTCTTCGAGCGTGACCAATGACAGGGTTTCGCCGACGGCTCGCAGGCAAGTATCCCCGGCAACATGGCCGTAGCGGTCGTTGAACAGCTTGAAGTGGTCGATATCGACCATCATCAGCGCGATCGGCTTGTGCCGCTCGGTCGCAATCTGCCACTCGCGCTCCAGCTGCCGGTCGAAGCCGCGCCGGTTGGCAAGGCCGCTCAATCCGTCAAGGCTCGCGAGCTCCTCGAGATGTTCATTGGCGATCTTCAATTCCTCTTCGCGCGCGGCGAGTTTCGCCGCCATGTCGTCAAGCGCCGTGGCCAATGGCGCGAATTCGGGCACGCAAGGCTCGTCGGTGGCGCGCGCGTAAAGGTCGCCGCGGCCGAATCGCGCGGCCGTGCGCACCAGTGACCTGATCGGTCGCACCACGAGGTGCTCGCCGCCGAACCAAGCAAGCAGCAAAACAAATATGCAAAACGCTGCAAGCTGCAGATAGGCGATTTCGATTTCATGATCGATGCCGCTGCGAATGGCATTCTCGTCGAGGCCGACGGCGAGGCGCGCCCCGGTCCACGGCACGCGTACATAGGCGAACACCCGTCGAACCCCGTCGAAGCCGGCGATCGAAATCGTTCCGTCGTCGGCGGCGAGCATTTGCCGCGTCAACGGATGGTCGGCGAATTGCTTCCCGACAATGCCCTGCTGATCGGCCGACCCAGCAATGACCGTGCCGCCGCCGTCGAGCAGCAAGACCGACGCACCCGAATGCTGCGCGGTCGTCGCCGCGAGATCGCCGATCCATTGCAGATTGATAGCCGCAAGAACGACCCCTTTGGGGACGCCGTCGTCACTCATGACGGGAAAAGTCGCGACCAGGCTTGGCACCTGATTGATCTGGTTGACCAGATAGTCACTAAGCCCGAATTCGCGCGAAGTGAGCGCATTGCGGAAGTGCTGACGGTCAGAGACATTGAGCCCGATCGCCAAGGGTTCGGTTGAGCACTTGATGCGGCCCTCGGTCGTGGCGATCGACAAGTCGCGGATCCACGGAATATTGGCCGTCAGGTCGGCGATGTATTGACTACAGCCGGATGTTTCGAGCGGAATCCGCGCATAGACCCGCGATACAATTTGAAGAAGGGCGCGAACGGAATAAATGATCTCGCGTTGCGCTTCGACGCCGCGCCGCGCAAGATCGATGACTTCGCCATGGACGGCCTGGGTGCGCGCCAGCCGGGCGCTTTCAAGCTCATGAATGCGCACGAGCATGAGCGGCGCGATCACCAAGAGCGCGAGCACGATGAGGCGAGCCCGAATGCTCAGGAACGGCCGGGTTCGGCGCTTCGAGGAAATGGCTTGGCTGTCGGACATTCCGCCTTCGGACATTCCGCACTCACCCGGACCCGGTTCCAAAAGCTAGTGTCCGCGCGTAAAAATGAGCCTCGTAAATTCGCTAAACTTTGAATTGCCGGTGCGTCGTTAACGAGATGGAAAGCACAAATCGGCCGAACGCAATCCTAGGCGTGCGCGAGGAAATCGCGCGGGTATGCCGCGAGGCAAAGCGAGACCCGGCAAGCGTCACGCTGGTCGCTGTATCGAAGACCTTCGGCGCGGATGCGATCGAGCCGGTGATTGCCTCCGGACAGCACGTGTTCGGCGAAAACCGAGTTCAGGAGGCGAAGGCGAAATGGCCCGCGCTCATCGCCCGGCACCGGGGCCTCGAACTGCATCTCGTCGGTGCGCTGCAGTCCAACAAGGTCAAGGAGGCAGTCGCGCTCTTCGACGCGATCCACTCGGTCGACAGGGCCAGCCTCGCCGAGGCGCTCGGGAAAGAAATCGTTAAGCAAGGCCGTCGCCCGCTTCTCTTCGTAGAGATTAATACCGGCTCAGAACCGCAGAAGGCGGGAATACCGCCGCAAGAGGCTGACGCCTTTTTGGCGGCCTGCCGCGACCGCTATGGGCTCGCGATTTCCGGCCTGATGTGCATTCCACCGCAGAATGACGCGCCGGCGCCGCATTTTGCTTTGACCGCGAAGATCGCGCACCGCAATTCGCTCGAACTGCTCTCGATGGGAATGAGCGCCGACTATCCGACAGCAATTGCCTTCGGAGCCACCCATGTCCGGATCGGCACCGCTATTTTCGGCAGCCGAGAGAAAGGCGGCGCCCGTTAAAGCGAGGCGGGTGGGCCTAGGAATGAACTACGATTCGAGTCTTACGTGAAAGACGCGAGAGCAATTGCAGAAGCTCTTTTCTCGTCAAAGCGATGCAGCCGGCCGTGGGCGCGAAACCCGGCCGCGCCACGTGGATGAAAACTGCACTACCCAGGCCGGCGACGCGAGGCCTGGAATTGTGGTCGATTTCCACAATGAGATCGTAGAGGCCATCGGTTCGGCGCAAGCGGTCGCCTGGTTCATTGGCCGACCTCCGGAAAGCCCTGTTGTAGCGCCGATCCCGGGGATCTTCGCACCAGGAATCGTTTGGCCCGATTCGGCGAACCGGCAACAACACGCGCGGCCGGATCAAGCGATCGGCCCGCCACCACAATTGGACCGGATGAAACCGGCCGGATGGCGTCGCGCCGTCACCTTCCCGTTTCGACGCTTTGATGCCCGACCGGCCCGTTGCGACTTGGAACGCCCTGTTCCCCGCCGCGAGCCAGCCCTGGTCATGCCGGTTCGGACGGCGTCGGACATGTATGACCGAAAGCGAAATTCGTCGCATAGCTGGATATCTGCCTGCCGATTCCCAACCGCCCAATCTTCTAATGTCCCGATTCGGAAGTTCGCCAAATCCCGCGGCACGTTCTGGAGCGGACTTCGGAATCGAAAGGACACTAGCAAGTTTATGATTCTAGTGTGGTTTCCGATTTGAAGTTCCTATAGTGAACTTGCGGCAAGAATGATAGGAACTTCAAACCCACCACACTAGTATCGTTCACGCTTTACCGTCGCGCCAAGTGAGGCGCTAAAAGCGGCTGCGGACAGGCTCGGATCAAAATGCCGAATACGCGCAAGATTCTCATTGTCGATGACGATCCCGAACTGCGCGACGCGCTGACGGAGCAGCTTTCGCTGCACGAGGAGTTCGAAGCCGTTGCGGCCGAAAACGGCAGCAAGGGTGTGCAGGTGGCCAAGGCCGGCCAGATCGATCTCGTTATCATGGACGTGGGGTTGCCCGATATCGACGGCCGCGAGGCAGTACGAATTCTGCGCAAGAACGGCTTCAAGGCGCCGGTCATCATGCTGACCGGCCACGATACTGATTCCGACACCATCCTCGGCTTGGAATCGGGCGCGAACGATTACGTCACCAAGCCATTCCGTTTCGCTGTTCTCTTGGCGCGGATCCGGGCGCAACTTCGCCAGCACGAAGCAAGCGAGGACGCCGTATTCACGATCGGCCCCTATACGTTTCGACCAAGTTCCAAGATCTTGCTCAATCCCAAGGGCAGCAAGGTCCGGCTGACCGAGAAGGAAACCTCGATCCTGCGCTATCTTTTTCGCGCCGGTCAGAAGCCCGTTTCCCGCGAGACGCTGTTGCAGGAAGTTTGGGGCTATAATTCGGGGGTCACCACGCACACTCTGGAGACGCATATTTACCGCTTGCGGCAGAAAATCGAAAAGGATGCTGCCGCACCCGCCATCCTGGTGACCGAAGCCGGCGGCTACAAACTTGTGCCGTGACCGCGGACCGTTATGACCATCGAGGACGACATCGCGTTCCTTGAAGGGGTGCCGTTGCTCAAGCGGCTCGGCACGGGTGCGCTTTGCATTCTGGCCATCGGCACCGAAAGCTACTCCGTACAGGCCGGCGAGGTGCTGTTTTCGCCGGGCGAGACCGCCGACTGCGCTTATGTCGTGGAGCAGGGGTCTTTCGCACTCAAACCGGAGCGGCAGGGCGAACCGGAGTCGATTGCCGAACCCGGCACCTTGCTCGGCGAGACCGCGCTGCTTGTCGAGTCGCCGCGGCTTGAGACCGCTACCGCGCGGGAAGATTCTATCGTGCTGCGCCTCTCGCGCGCCATGTTTGTCAAAATGCTCGAAAGCAATCCGGAAGCGGCACAGCGCCTTCGCGAACTGTTCGCGGCGCGCGCGGAACAATCGGCCCGCGACATGCAGAAAGTCCGCGATCAGCTCGCGCGCGGAACTGGACCGCGGTCTTGACGGGGAAAGACGTCATCGCATTTGCGGCGCGGCCTAAAGTTCCAGCGTCGCCGTCACCGGGACATGATCGGAGGGCCGCGCGGCGCCGCGATAGTTCTTGGCGATCGCAATCCCTGCGACGCGATCGGCCAGCATCGGCGACGTCCAAATGTGATCGAGACGGCGGCCCTTGTCGGCGTTCGCCCAATCGGGCGAGCGGTAACTCCACCACGTATAGAGCTTGGCCGGCTCGGGCATGAATTGGCGCATGCTGTCGATCCAGCCGCCCGTCTTTCGCGCGGTCGTGAGCTTCTCGCACTCGATCGGCGTGTGGGAAACCACCCGCAACATCTGCTTGTGACTCCAGACGTCGTGTTCGAGCGGCGCGACATTGAGGTCGCCGAGAAGGATCGAACGGTCAGCCGCCTTCGGACGCAGGCTCACGCAGTCCCGCATTTCGTCGAGGAAAGAGAGTTTGTGGGCGAATTTTGGATTGACAGCGGGATCGGGAATGTCGCCGCCGGCAGGGACGTAAAAATTATGCACGATAATGGGATCGCGCAGCCCCGCGCGTTCGCCGAATTCCGCCGAAATATGGCGGCAATCGCTCTTGCCGCAGAATGTCCGTACATCGAAGCGTTCGAACGCCAATCGCGACAGCACGGCCACGCCGTGATAGCCCTTCTGGCCGTTGAGTGCGACATTCTCGTAGCCGAGCCGCTTGAAACGCTTCAGCGGAAACTTGTCGTCCGGACACTTGGTTTCTTGCAGACACAAAATGTCGGGACGCGCCGTCTTGATGAACCGCGCGACGAGATCGATGCGAAGCCGCACCGAATTGATGTTCCAGCTCGTGATGGTGATGCGCACGGGTATCGAGACTGAGTGATCGGGACACAGTGATAGGAAGCCTATCCAGTATAAACATCGGACAGTCAGTTTGCCGTCCGATTGCCGATCTGCCCCCAAAAAATTTCGATTACTGGACGCCGCCCTGGTCGCGGTGGTAGTTGATGACGAACAGATTGGGATCGGGTTTTATGGTTGAGTCGAGGTTATAGACCGCAACCGTCGTGTCGAAACCCTGCGGGTCGGTCACCGTCCATTGTTTGAGCGTCAGGTCCTTCGCGTCAAACATCAGCATCAACCGCGCAGTGCCGATCAAAGCCTGTTTCTGTTCGATGACGACGGTCGCAAAAGTCTCGTCGGATGAGACGCTGACCACGTCCGTGTCGCGCAACAGATCGATTCGGTCCGCGAGCAAGTAGCGCAGCGGCGTCTGCGACAGCGGATAGAGATCCTGCGTCGCGAGCTTGCGGTCGCGGACAACGACCGAGGAGCCGTCGGCAATGATGTCGATCGGGCTCGGCGGATTGTAGGCAAAGCGTACGCGGCCCGGCTTCTGGATGTAGAAGTTTCCCTCGGTTCGTCCGCCGTCGGGACCAACCTGAACGAAATTGCCCTCCATGGTCTGCACGCTCGAAAGATACATGCTGATCCGGTCAAGCAGCGAGCGCTGCTTCGCATCGAAATTGGAGCCTTGATCCGAATTCGATAAATTCTTCAAGAATGGCAGAGAAAACGGGAAGCTGGAACTTTCGTGCGTTTCGGCGGAAGCGCTGGCGTTTGCGGGTGCGGCCGGGGCGGGCGGCGTTTGTGTCGCGGCGCTGGCCTTTGGCGCAGGCGCCGGTGGCGTCGGCGGAGCCACCGCGGTCTTCGGCGCGGGAGCCGGCTGCGTTGGCGTAGCGACGCTGGCCTTTGGCGCAGGCGCAGGCGCGGGCGCGGCGGACGGCGCGGCGCCGGTTTTCGGCAATGGCGCCGGGATTGGCAGCGGTACGTTTTCGGCCGAAACCGGTGCGGCGGCGAGAATGACGAAAGACAGGCCGATCATCGATCGGCGGAGTATCGGCACTATCGCGCCGGCCGTCGCTGGGCGCCTTGCCGCCATATCCTTCTCCCCGCCGCCAAACGCGGCCCACCCTGAATAGACGGTCTTGCTAGTCGCACGTTATGGCAAATTCGCGACTGGCTTTCCCGCTCATGCGCGAAAGTAGCTGATTCTCAATAGGCGTCCTCGTCGACTTCCTCAATCAGGATTTCCCGCTTGCCGGCGTGATTCGCCTGGCCGACGACGCCCTCCTGCTCCATGCGCTCCATCAGCGAGGCAGCGCGGTTGTAGCCGATCTGCAGCCGCCGCTGGATATAGCTGGTCGAGGCTTTGCGGTCGCGCTTAACGATCTGCACCGCCTGCGCGTAGAGATCGCCGCCCTCGGCGCCGCCCATCGCCGTCGAATCGAAGATCGGATTGCCATCCTCGTCCTGCGGCTGCTCCGCGGTGACGGCTTCAAGATATTCGGGCGCGCCTTGCGATTTTAGGTGCCGCACGACCTTTTCGACCTCTTCGTCTGAAACGAAGGGTCCGTGCACGCGGCTGATGCGGCCGCCGCCGGCCATGTAGAGCATATCGCCCTGGCCAAGCAGCTGCTCGGCGCCCTGCTCGCCAAGGATGGTCCGGCTGTCGATCTTTGACGTCACCTGGAAGGAAATGCGCGTCGGGAAATTGGCCTTGATCGTACCGGTAATGACGTCGACCGAGGGCCGTTGCGTCGCCAGGATCACATGCAGCCCGGCGGCGCGCGCCATCTGCGCCAGGCGCTGCACGGCGCCTTCGATGTCCTTGCCCGCCACCATCATCAGGTCGGCCATCTCGTCGACAATCACAACGACGTAGGGCAGCGGTTCGAGATCGAGCTCCTCGCTTTCGTAGATGGCTTCGCCGGTCGTGCGATCGTAGCCGGTATGCACGGTACGGCTCAGCTTTTCGCCTTTGCCTTTCGCCTCGGCGACGCGGTTGTTGTAGCCGTCGATATTGCGCACGCCGAGCTTCGACATTTTCTTGTAGCGTTCTTCCATCTCGCGCACCGCCCATTTGAGCGCTACCACGGCCTTCTTCGGATCGGTGACAACGGGCGTGAGCAGATGCGGAATGCCGTCATAGACGGAGAGTTCGAGCATTTTGGGATCGACCATGATCAAGCGGCACTGATCCGGCCGGAGCCGGTAAACCAGGCTCAAGATCATGGTGTTGATGGCAACCGACTTGCCCGAGCCCGTCGTGCCCGCGATCAAGAGGTGTGGCATCCGCGACAGATCGACCAGCACCGCTTCGCCGCCGATGGCCTTGCCCAGGCAGAGCGGCAATCGCGCCGAGGTCTCGGCGTAATCGCGCGAGGTGAGCAGCTCGCGCAGATAGACTTTCTCGCGGTTCGGATTCGGCAATTCGATGCCGATGGCGTTTCTTCCCGACACCACCGCAACGCGTGCGGAGAGAGCGCTCATCGAGCGCGCGATGTCGTCGGCGAGACTGATGACGCGCGACGATTTTATTCCCGGCGCCGGTTCGAGCTCGTAGAGTGTCACGACGGGTCCCGGCCGCGCGTTGATGATCTCGCCGCGCACGCCAAAATCGGCTAGCACGCCTTCAAGCGCGACCGCGTTCTCCTGCAACACATCGCTGCTGACCGTTGACCGGCCGGCCTTGCTCGGCGGGTTCAATAATTCGAGCGCCGGCAGGATGTAACCGCCGCTTGAGCGGCGCGGCGCTTTCGGCGCGCGCGGTTTGCGGACTCGCGGCGCGGCTTCGTCGGCATCGTCGTCCGCGTCATCGTCGGCGCCGCTGTCCGCCACATTGTCGAAGCGCGGTTCCACCCGCCGGCGCAAGGCGGCATCGCGCGACGGCATGGGCGTCCGTTCGCAGCGGCGGAATAATCGCGCGATTCGGGCCCGCAGGCTTAAAATGGCATGCGTCAGCGAGCCGATTGAAATCCAGCCGCTGTCGTCATCCCGATCGCTCCGCTCGGACTGCCGCTCGTCGTCCTCGTCCTCGTCCTCATCATCGTCGGCGTCTTCGTCCTCGCCTGCGCCGCTCCAAAGCAGCCCGGCCGCGGCCGCGAAGGAGAGCAGCGCCGCCGTCCCGAACGCAGCGCCGACGGCGAAACGATCCGCGCTGGCGAGGGATAAATGAAAGAGCTGAACCGGCAGCCGCAAGGCCGCATCGCCGACGACGCCGCCCAGCCCGCAGGGCAAGGGCCAATGCACACCGCGCGGCAGGCATGAGGCGAAGGCGGCGGCCAGCACCGCGCCGACAGGCCACAAAACGATGCGCAAACGCTCGTGGCGCAGACGCCGATGTCCGAGCAGCCGATAGCCCCAGACCGCTACCGGCAGCAGCAGCGCCAGCGAGCCGAGGCCGAAAAGCTGCATCATCAGATCGGCGGTCACCGCGCCGGGGCGGCCAAGCAGATTGCGCACCGGCACATCGGTCGCATGGCTGAGCGAGGGATCCCGCACTGACCAGGTCGCGAG
>DASPWC010000176.1:0-2987 GCA_035622055.1 Xanthobacteraceae bacterium
CAGCGACGTCAAGCGCGCCGTGACGAGCCGATGCGGCAGCGCCGTCTGATCGATGATGCCCACCGACCATCCGTCCGGCTCGAGCCAGATGCTGCGCATCGATTTGCCGTCGACTCTCATGCCGCTCCTCGTAACGGGACAGCGCCTTGTTAACAGGACGGAGCCTTGACGAAAACTACGCTGCGCAATCCTGCCCCGACGGATCAAATCCGCCAAGCGATGCGATGGTTCTGCGGCAACTTGCTTGCGCCGGCGACATGCCGCAGATTTAGGCGATCCGCAAGGAGGCGCCGGTGTCTGCCATCGACTATGAAGTTGAATATAACAATCGCGCCCGGGTGCCGGAGCATGAGGAGATTTTCGCCCGGTGGACGCGTGAAGCCGAGCTGTATCGCGCCGAGACGCTCAAAAGGGGCCGTGCCGAGCTCGGCTTGTCGTATGGCGATACCCCGCGCCAGACGATCGATCTTTTCCTTGCGGCGGCGGCCGACAACGCGCCGCTCGCCATGTTCATTCACGGCGGCTACTGGCGTTCGCTCGATTCCTCGATGTTCAGCCAAATGGCGCGCGGGCCCAATGAACGGGGAATCTCCGTCGCGGTCGTCGGCTACGATCTGTGTCCGAACGTGACTATCGCCGACATCATTGCGCAGATGCGCCGCGCCTGCGCGTTTTTGTGGCAGCGGTTCAACCGGCGCATGACGGTCTACGGTCATTCGGCCGGCGGCCATCTGGCTGCCGCGCTGGTGGCGACCGACTGGCGTGCGCTCTATCCGAAGGCGCCCCCCGACCTCATCCCGGCCGGCTATTCGATCTCCGGAATCTTCGACCTCGCCCCGCTGATCGGCATTGCCGTCAATCAGGATTTACGGCTGGACGCCGCCGCGGCACGTCAGGTTTCGCCGCTGTTTTGGCCGATTGCCGCCAGCCGTGTTTTCGACGCGGTGGTCGGGGGACTTGAGTCAAGCGAATTTAAGCGCCAGAGCCGAACGCTCGCGCAAGCTTGGCAGCAAGCCGGCGCGCAGACGCGCTACGGGGAATTTGCCGCAACCAACCATTTCACGGTGATCGACCCCTTGTCCGATCCGCAAAGCGACATGACTGGCCGCGTTGTGGAATTGGCTCACGCGACGAAGAACTGATTTTTCAAGCCGGCTTCAGGCCGCGTGCGACCCGGTTTCCGTGACCGTCTGCCGGGTGAGCAGCACGCAAGCCGACGCTGCAAAGATCAAGGCAAAGCCGACCATGTCGGGGACGGTCGGCACTTCGCCCAGGATGAGAAACGATCCGGCAACCCCGATCACCGGCACGGCCAGCACGCCGAGAGACGCCGCGACGGCGGGTAGCCGCCGCACGATGGTAAACCAGAGCGCGTAAGCGACACCGTTGCCCGCGATCCCGGTCCATGCCGTGGCGAGATAGCCGCTCAGATGCGCGCCGCCGAGACGCGGACGGCCCTCGAATAAAAACATGCACCCGGCGAGGATGAGGAAGGCGATTGTCATCTGCCAGCTTCCCATTCCCATCGGGTCGGCATCGATCCGCGCCCATTTGAGATAAACCGTGCCGCCGGCCCAGCAAATACCAACGGCAAGCGCATACAAAATGCCGAGCGGAACGCCGTTTGCGGCCAGCGGATAGATCAAAATCGCAAGGCCCAGGGCGCAAAGCCCAAGCGCCATCGCCTGCGCGCGGTTCGGCCGCTCGCCGAGAAACAGCCAGGCGAACAGCACGGACCAAATCGGCATCGTATAGGCGAGTATCGTGACGCGCGAAGTCGCCGCCGCAAGCTGGGCAAAGGCACTGAACAGGCTGAAAGCTACAATATTGAGGAGCGACGCGTTGACGACATGCACCAACGCTTTGGCCGAAGGAATGCGAAGACTGCGACGCATGGCCAGGCACAGCAAATAGAGCGTTGCCGCGCCCAGCGCGGCTGCTATCGCGCGCATCGTCAGCGGCCGGATCTCGTTCAGGGCGACCTTCATCAGTGGCCAAGTGATGCCCCAGATGAAGCACAGCACCGCGAGCATCACCCGTGCGCCGACATCGGCGCCCACCGAAGTCGCCGACTCGCGATCGGGATTACGGCTGGGATTCCTCACGGAGCTTTGGGGCCGTTGGCGACGAACCAATCCGCGATTTGCGCACCGGTCCAAAACAGCACATCGGACTTTTTGCGAATGACTTCGAAAACACGGCGCAAATATTTCAGCCGGTGCGGCGCTCCCATGATGTAAGGATGCATTGACAGCGCCATGATGCGCGCCGAGTTTGCCGCGTCCGCATAGATCTGATCGAACTGGTCGAGGGCGCGCTCGCAATATTCCGATGCCTTATGGTGCTGAATGAGCATCATTGCGACGTCGTTGCATTCCTGGGTGTAGGGCAAATTGAGGATCGGGTTGCTTCTGGTCTTTAGCCAGACCGGCTGATCGTCGAGCACCCAGTCGGCAACGTAGTCGTAGCCTTCCTCCGCCAGAATGTCGGGCGTCTGCCAGGTTTCTGTTAGTCCGGGCCCGAGCCAGCCGCGCGGCGGCTTGCCAGTGGCCTTGGCAACGACCTCGCGGACCTTGCGGATATCGGCACGTTCGTCCGTGACTTTCTGCAAATTGCGTTGGGTGAAACCGTGGCCGATGAATTCCCAATTCCGCTCCACCGCCGCGCGTACGATTGGCGGATAGGCGGCCAGCGCCGAACCGTTGATCGCGATGACTCCCGGTATGGCGAATTCGTCGAACACTTGCACGAAACGCCAAAAGCCGACGCGGTTGCCGTATTCGTGCCAAGCCCAATTGGGTACGTCCGGCATCGGCGAGCCGCCGGCCGGTGGCGTGAGCACGGTGCGAGGCATCGGTTGCGTCGCATCCCATTCCTCGACATTGACGATGACCCAAACCGCCATGCGGGCGCCATTCGGCAAGTTAAGGGGCGGTCGGTCGGCGATGGGCGAATAGGCGATGCGATCCGACGGCAGCATTGGCGAT
>DASPWC010000177.1:0-4848 GCA_035622055.1 Xanthobacteraceae bacterium
CGTTGCTGGAACGCGAACATCGCCCTTGCATCGCCGATGCCCGCGCCGGCGAGCGTGCGGATTGGGCCCGATGAGATGGCGTTGACGCGGATACGATCGGCGCCGAAGTCGACGGCAAGGTAGCGCACCGATGCTTCGAGCGCGGCCTTCGCAACGCCCATGGCGTTGTAGTTCGGCATTGCGCGCAAGCCGCCGTTGTAGGTCAGCGTCAGCATCGCGCCGCCATTGGGCATCATCGCGGCCGCGCGCCGCGCGACCTCGGTGAAAGAGAAACACGAGATCAGCATGGTGCGTAAAAAATTATCGCGCGTGGTATTGGCATAACGTCCGGTAAGCTGATTCTTGTCGGAAAACGCGATGGCATGGACGAGGAAATCAAGCGTTCCCCAGCTGCTGGCCAGCTCGGCAAAAATCGCGCCAATCGACGTTGCGTCCTCGACATCGCAGGGCAAGACAAGATTGGAGCCGACCGACGCCGCCAATGGCTTCACCCGTTTGCCAAGCGCATCGCCCTGGTAAGTGAAGGCAAGCTTGGCGTCCTGCGCGGCCAGCGTCTTGGCGATGCCCCAAGCGATCGAATGGTCGTTGGCGACCCCCATGATTAGGCCGCGCTTACCCTGCATCAGTCCGGGCATGCGTCACGCGTCCACGTGCTTGAACACCACGGAGGCGTTGGTCCCGCCGAAACCGAAAGAGTTGGACAGCACGCAGCCGAGCCTTACCTGATCCTTGCGTGCCCGCACGATTGGCATGTCGGCAAAAGCCGGATCAAGATTTTCGATATTGGCGCTTTCGCAGATGAAGCCTGAATTCATCATCAGTAGCGAATAGATCGCTTCCTGCACGCCGGCGGCGCCGAGCGAGTGACCGGTGAGCGATTTGGTCGCCGAAATCGGCGGGCATTTCGCGCCGAAGACTTCGCGGATCGCCTCGATTTCCTTCAGGTCTCCGATCGGAGTCGAAGTGGCGTGCGGGTTAATGTAATCGACCGGAGGCTTTACCGCCGCGAGCGCCATTCTCATGCAGCGAACCGCGCCCTCGCCCGACGGCTGCACCATGTCCGCGCCGTCCGATGTCGCGCCGTAGCCGGCAATCTCGGCGTAGATCTTCGCGCCACGGGTCTTGGCGTGCTCAAGCTCTTCGAGCACGAGCACGCCCGCGCCGCCGGCGATCACAAAGCCGTCGCGATTGACGTCGTAGGCGCGCGAAGCTTTGTCGGGCGTTTGATTGAAGTTCGACGACATCGCTCCCATCGCATCGAACAGGACCGAAAGCGTCCAATCGAGCTCTTCGCAGCCGCCGGCGAAGATCACGTCTTGCTTGCCGACCTGGATCGTTTCGTAAGCGTTGCCGATGCAGTGGTTCGACGTGGCGCAGGCCGACGAAATCGAATAGTTGACGCCCTTGACCTTGAACCAGGTCGCAAGCGTCGCCGACGCGGTCGATGACATCGCCTTGGGCACGGCGAAAGGACCAACGCGCTTAGGTCCTTTGCTGCGCGTGATATCGGCGCTTTCAACGACCGTGCGCGTCGACGGGCCGCCGGACCCCATGATAATCCCGGTTCGTTCGTTCGATACGTCGGTTTCTTCGAGGCCGGCATCGCGGATAGCCTGCTCCATCGCCACATGATTCCACGCCGCGCCGCCGCCGAGAAAGCGCATGGCGCGGCGGTCGATTGCATCGCCGGCGTCGAGCGTTGGGGCGCCGTGCACCTGACAGCGAAACCCGAGCTCGGCATATTTGTCCGCGCGCACGATCCCGGATTTCGCTTCGCGGAGCGAAGCGAGCACTTCCTGCGTGCTGTTGCCGATTGACGAAACGATGCCCATCCCGGTGACGACCACGCGTTTCATGTTTTCCTCGCCCGCCCAGATTTTTCCTTCTGCACGATCCGTTCAAAATCGGCCGCCGCTTTATGGACCATTGTCACGCACTCTATTCGCTGATGAGATCGTGAATCCGCCGACCTTGTTCGGGACCATCGTCCCGCAAGACCACTCATGCGCCGTTTGGCTGCGGCTCCGCGTCGCGGAATAGCCCCACCTTGAGATCAAGCGCGCGATAGATCACCGAGCCGTCCGCCGACAGCCATCCGTCGGCGATGCCGAGCACCAGTTTCGATCGCATCACCCGCTTGATATCGATGCCGTAGACGATCCGTTTCATCGTCGGAAGCACCTGTCCTGAGAATTTGATTTCGCCCATGCCAAGCGCCCGGCCCTTGCCGGGGGAACCGAGCCAGCCGAGAAAGAAGCCAAGCAACTGCCACAACGCGTCCAGCCCGAGGCAGCCAGGCATCACAGGATCGCCCTTGAAATGACAAGGAAAGAACCAGAGGTCGGGCTTGAGCTCGAGCACGGCGCGAACGAGGCCCTTGCCATATTCGCCGCCCACTTCCGCAATCTCGGAAATGCGGTCGAACATCAGCATCGGCGGCAGCGGAAGCTGCGGCCCTTCGACAAAGAGCTCGCCTCTCCCGCAAGCGAGGAGGTCCTCATATTCGAAATTCGAGCGGCGTTGCTGCATCCGCGAACCCATCTTCGGCGCCTTCAGCCTGAAGTTCATTCCCTAACATATTGGCATAGTGGGGCAAAGGCGCACCCCCGAACCATGCTGCAATGGGTAGTGGGAGGGGCACGCCCTTGCGGAACGGCGGTTGCAGCATTCGGAGCGCTCGTATAATGATCTCAGAGGTAAGGATCCTGCGGCGGTCCGCGACCGCGGGATTTGTCATGGACCAACGATGAAACAGCCGATTCCAAACGCCTTCATGCCGGCAGCGCTGCCCAATCAGCCCGTGGCGCAACCCAAGCGCGGAGACTTGACGGGTTGTCCTTGGCACGACGTGAAGGCCAAGTTGCGCGATGTCGGCCTGCGCCCGACGCGCCAGCGCATGGCGCTCGGTTGGATCCTATTCGCCAAGGGCGACCGGCACGTAACGGCGGAAATGCTGTACGAAGAGGCGACACACGCCAAGGTGCCGGTGTCGCTTGCCACTGTTTACAACACGCTCCATCAATTTACGGAGGTCGGGCTATTACGCCAGGTTGCGGTGGATGGCTCCAAGGCCTATTTCGACACGAACAACTCGATGCATCATCACTTTTTCATTGAGGATCAGAACCAGCTGTTGGATATCCCTTCGAGCGACGTCGTCGTGGGCAAGGCGCCCGTTCCGCCGGAGGGCTATGAGATTGCCCGCATCGACGTGGTCGTACGACTGCGGCGCAAGCAGATCTGATTTTTCGCATCTGCCTCGGCTCATTTAACTCGAAAATTCGCCGCTTGAGAATTTTTGCCGGAATAGTTCGCGCCGCCGCCGGCTGCGCCGCGGCGTTTCGCGACCGCTTTCCGTCACTCGATTTTTTCGTCGGGATAAACGCCCCACAACTCGTTCTGCTCGATCCAGCCGTCGAAGCCGTCGCCGGAAATCTGGCACCATGCGCCAGAGCAGCACTTAACCGCGCCGAGCACACCGACCTGCAGTTCGGCCGTCACAGGGCTTGCGGCGTCCGCCTTTTGATACAGCGCCGCCAGTGCGGTTTTGGACTTCAGTTGAACGGCCGCCATTCGTTTTCCCGAGAGCAACGAATGATAGACCCAACCCTCGGAGCCGTCGGAGTCGCGGATGCGGCGCCAGTTCTCGAATTCGGCGGTAATCTCGACCGGCCAGCCGACGCGGGTATAGATCCAGACGACGTCATGGGCTTTGTCCGGACCGCCACGGACAGTAACTCGATCCGCCTTGAGGCTGACAAAGCGTGGAACCGGGAGCCCGCTCGATGTTGGGTCATTGCCGGCCGACGCGATGCCGGCGGCGCAACCAAGCGTGAGCAAGGCGGCGATTGCCGCCCTGATCGACCTGGTCGGTCTGTCATGGTTTAACGCCATTGCAGGTTGCCCGATTCCGATTCCCGTTATCACCCGTGATCCCACCGGTCGTGCCGGCGCGCTTTTTCGGAGCACCGCCATCTGGTAGACATTTTAAAGAACCCGCCTCCCGACTTAGTGTCGGCGAGCGGGGTTAAGGAGACCTGAACGGGAAAACCGGCAAACGGCTGTTGCAAAGTTTTCAATTGCAGGCTGAATTGGTTGCCAGGTGGAAATCCCTGTGAGCTCCTGACCCAAGAGGACGCGAATGGCGACGGGCAAAAAGCTGCTGGTCGTGGTTACCCGTCGATTGCCCGACGCCGTCGAAATGCGCATGCGCGAACTGTTCGACGCGCGCCTCAATCCCGACGATAAGCCGATGAGCCAGGCGCAGCTGGTTGAGGCCGTGAAAACCGCCGATGTCCTGGTGCCCACCGTTACCGATCAAATCGACCGGTCAGTGCTCAGCCAAACGGGCGAGCGATTGAAGCTCATCGCCAATTTCGGCAACGGCGTGGACAACATCGATGTGGCGACGGCGGTGCAGCGCGGCATTACCGTGACCAATACACCGGGTGTGCTGACCGAAGATACCGCCGATATGACGATGGCGCTGATCCTCGCGGTGCCGCGGCGGCTGGCCGAGGGTGCGCAGGTGCTCACCGGGGACCGCGAATGGACCGGCTGGAGCCCAACATGGATGCTGGGTCACCGCATCTGGGGAAAGCGGCTCGGTATCGTCGGGCTCGGCCGCATCGGTCAAGCGGTGGCCCGCCGCGCGCAGGCCTTCGGCTTGAAAATCCACTATCACGACCGCCGCCGGGTCGCGCTCGAGATCGAGGAGGAATTGCACGCGACCTATTGGGAGAGCCTCGATCAAATGCTCGCCCGGATGGATATCATCTCGATCAATTGTCCGCATACGCCGGCGACGTATCACCTGCTTTCGGCGCGCCGGCTCAAACTGATCCGCCC
>DASPWC010000178.1:0-3618 GCA_035622055.1 Xanthobacteraceae bacterium
AGCCAGGCTCTCCATACGATAAAGATCTTTGTGAGGTAACGTCACCAACTGCGCGCGAAAGGCGCTTTGCCAGCGCCACGCACTGATTGCGAATATCCGGCACCGCAACGATCTCCCAAAACGCGGCGCGCGTGAGCGGACCAACGGCAAACAAACGTTCCGACGCCACTCCGAGCCGATCGACGAGTGCGCAGTCCTGTGTCACGTCGAACCCAATGTGTAACGAATCGAGCCGAGCGAGCCCGCGTTCGAGCAAGCTGCACAGGACAGGGTTTACGACCCTCAGCGGCGTTGCGCCGATCACACGACAATCGACGATCTTGTCGACTCGCATCGTCTCGACGTCGTTGGTGCCACGCCGGCGGAAATAGACCAGGTTGCCTGTTTCAATCGTTTCTATCGCGCAAACCTTGGCCGCCATTACCATTAGAAGACCTGTTGCAATCGCTTCAGAGATACGCATTTCAATTTCAGGAGCCATGCGATGTCGATGCACGTCCCACCAGGCGCGCGCATGCTCGAGGAACCTGCGCCGCGCCGAAATCGACAGGCGCTGCCAGATCTGTTGGCTGAACGGCCTGATCCCATCAACGACGCTCCGCCAATCGCCACCTTGTCCTGTGTGCTCGCAAATGAGCTTTCGGAGCCATCGCAGGAGGCCGCTCATGCTAGTTCCGAACGGAACATTTGCTTGATCTATAAGAAGCGGCTGCACCAGACGGTGCGCTTGCGGCAATAGTCCGTGCCGGGATAGAGCGAAGATCGGTCCCTTGTGACCAGTAAGGATTAAAGAAAGCACGTAGTCGACCATGGTCAGACCGGTGCCCAGGATAAGAACTCTCGCGTCCTCCGCCAAACCCGCATCTGCTGGCGACGCCCATGGATCGACATAGTAGTCAGTACAGGGGGGTACCGCTTCGTGGCCCGTCGCAAGGACAGCGAAATCGCCCTGATGGCAAGAACCGTCGGCCAGCGTCGCCGTAACACCATATCGGTCTTGATCGATCGATATGCACTCGCCGCGGATGATTCGAAGCGCACCGGGTGGTTCTGCGTCGGACAGCAACGGCATGATAAGGCTCGCAATATAGTCGCCGTAAATCCTGCGGGGGACGAAGCAGAAGGGGTCGTCGCAGGGCTGCCATGTCACTCGGCCATGGTCCTGTCGAGCGCATAGCCAACGCCAGAAATGATCGGGCTGATCGGGGAAGGCGCTCATATTGGCGGCGCGCACGTTGAGCAGATGATTGGCGTTGGCCGTGTAATAGGCAATGCCGCGCCCGACATCAGGGCGCTTCTCGATCAGCGTCACATTCAGGTTATCGGCCGGACAGCGAAGCAGATGGCAAGCCAGCAACACGCCGCTTGCTCCGCCGCCGATAATGATGACCTGTCCGCGTTCATTCTGCGCGCATGACGATTGCATGATGACGCGACATATTGTTCGAGGCGCGGTTCAACGGCGGCGGTCCGGCAATCACGCTGCCCTGGCGAAACGTGCGGCCGCCGCAAGTCCGCGTTCGATATCCGAGATGATGTCGTCGATATGCTCGATGCCGACAGACAGACGCACATAGCCATCGGACACGCCTGTCGCGTCTTGCTCTTCAGGCGTTAGTTGAGAGTGCGTAGTAGTGGCAGGATGAATCGCGAGGCTGCGAGCATCACCGATATTGGCGACGTGATAGAACAACTCCAGCGCATCGATGAAGCGGCGCCCCGCTTCCTTGCCGCCAGCGAGTTCGAAGCCGACGAGGCCGCCCAGGCCGCCCTTGAGATAGCGCGCCGCACGCTGGCGATGAATACCGGTCTGATTTGACGGATGAATGACGCGGACGACTTCAGGCTGCTTGAGCAGGAAGTTGGCGACTGCTTGGGCATTTTCCGAATGCTGCCTGATGCGCAACGCAAGCGTTTCCAGCCCCTGAAGGATTAAAAACGCATTAAATGGTGACAAAGCCGCGCCGATGTCGCGCAACAGGGTAACGCGCGCTTTGACCGCATAGGCGACCGGCCCGATCGGCTTCACCGCTTCGGTCCAGACCGCGCCATGGTAGCTCGGATCCGGCGTATTGAGCGCGGGTTGCCGCTGGGGGTGCGCGGCCCAATCGAAATTGCCGCCGTCGACCAAGAGTCCGCCGATCGAATTACCGTGGCCGCCGAGGTATTTGGTCGTAGAATACACTACAATAGCAGCGCCATGATCGAGTGGCCGGACCAAAATCGGCGCCGCGGTGTTGTCGACGATCAACGGAATGCCAAAGTTGCGGCCGATTTCGGCTACCTCGGCAATGGGGAAGACGGTGAGTTTCGGATTCGGCAATGTCTCGGCATAGTAAGCACGCGTGCGGTCGTCGGTGACGCGGCGGAAGTTATCCGGATCGGCGGGATCGACGAAACGCACCTCAATGCCCTGATCCTTAAGCGTGTGCGCGAACAGATTCCATGTGCCACCATAAAGATCAGTCGAACTGACGACGTTGTCGCCGGCCCGCGCCAAGTTCTGCACCGCGAATGCGGATGCTGCCTGTCCCGACGCCAACGCTAGCGCAGCAGCGCCACCTTCCAACGCGGCGACCCGTTTCTCCAGCACGTCGTTGGTCGGATTCATGATGCGAGTGTAGATATTGCCGAGCTCCTTGAGCGCGAACAGATTCGCGGCGTGCTCGGTGTTGTGGAACTGATATGAGGTGGTCTGATAAATCGGTACGGCAACGGCGCCGGTGGCGGGATCGGCACGCCAGCCGGCATGAAGAGCAAGAGTTTCCGCGCGCTGGACTTGCGACGACATGATTTGGCTCCAGTTGGGCGAAGCCGCAGACGGCCGTTTCCGTGCGGCGAGCCTCGATGAAATCAGGACTATTATAGTTGACAAAATCGATAGAGTAAGCATTATTTATGGAGCCTTAGCCTTTGTGCTTCGGCCGCGGATTTGATGGAGCAGCTTGCGCCGCGTCAACAATGCTAAAGCGCCACGAAGCGTTTTCGTGGGCTCCTCATTGATGGAGAGTTACGATGACGCTTCATTCTCTAAGTGTAATTTTCCCCCGAGACTTCTCCTGCCGTCGCGCGTCGGCAGCGACCGGTACATGTCGGTGCTGGCATGGCTGATCGCGCCGTTCTTTGTTCTCCCACCCCTTGAGCAGGGTGCCGGCCGATGCCGGCGGCAGGAGTCCACTCATGTTTGATAACTACATTATCGAAATCCGCCCGAAAACTGCTGGCGTCACTGTGCAAGCCGGCCTCGTTGTTCGCGACGGACATCGCTTTCGTTTTTGCGCAGCGACGAGTGCCTTCAGCTCCCTTGAGGGCCGGCTCTTCAAAAGCCCCAAAGCCGCGGAATCCGCTGCGCGTGACCTTGTCATCGACAGGTCAATGCGTGGTCGCGTCGACCGGATCGATGTTGCGCATAAACGGGAATCAAATTCCGGTTGGTATTAAGCCAAAGCGACGCCGTTACGGCTGAAATTCGTGGTAGGATTCTCATCGTAGTGAGCGAGGATAAAATGCCACATCACATGCGAGGTGATTTGCTTGCCAGCGCGATACAGAAGCGGCTCAATCCGCGGCGACTATATGCCCAAATCCTGTGCCATCTCGAGCGCCAGTCTATCGAAC
>DASPWC010000179.1:0-4412 GCA_035622055.1 Xanthobacteraceae bacterium
CCGCTACCGCGCCGTGTTGTTTCCAGGCGACAAACTTGGCGAGGCATTAACCGAGCGCTTTCACGCGGCGACCGGCGCTCCGTTGCGTTACGTGATCGGCTCGATGTGGGACGGCGGCAATGTCTCGCATTATTCGCCGGACCAGCCGCGGGTGCTGATCGACGGGTTACCCGGCCGCGCGCCCTGGATCGATCTTGCCGATCTGCGGGACAAAGGCGCGATCCTGGTATGGACGCAAAGCGACCCCGCACAGGTGCCGCCGGCGCTTGCCGCCATCGCGCCCAACGCCGAACTCGGCACGCCATTCGATCTGCCGATGCGCCGCGGCGACCGGAAAGTCCATGTCGGCTGGGCGATCCTGAGGCCGCAATAGGGTCAAGACTTATAAACTTGGTGATTGCTTCGCGCCGTCGAACACCTACGCCACCGCCTTGATCACGCGGCCAAGCTTCTCGAACATTTCGCGGATTTGCGCCTCGGTGACGATCAGTGGCGGCGACAAGGCGATCGTGTCGCCGGCAACGCGGATCATCAGCGCTTCGTCCTGGAACGCGCGCTCCATGGCCTGATAGCCGCGCAGCCCGAATGCGCTCGCACGCGAAGCGAGGTCGATGCCCACGGCAAGCTCGACGGTGCGGATGTCGAGCACGTTCGGGAGATCCTTGAGCGTCATCGCCGCCTGCAAAGCGCGGCTCGAGTGCTTTGGCGCGCGCGAAGAGCTTTTCGTCCCGGTAGAGGTCCAGTGTCGCCAAGCCGGCGGCGCAAGCGAGCGGATGCGCCGAATAGGTATAGCCGTGAAACAACTCGATGACGTGCTCGGGACCGTGCATGAACGCTTCATAGATGCGATCGCTGGCGATCACCCCGCCCATCGGCACCGCGCCGGAAGTGACGCCTTTGGCGAAGGCGATCAAGTCCGGCACCACGCCATAGCGATCGGCCGCAAAGGCATGGCCAAGCCGGCCAAAGCCGGTGATCACTTCATCGAAGATCAAAAGAATGCCGTGCCGGTCGCAGATGGCCCGCAGCCGCTGCAAGTAACCTTGCGGCGGCGGCAGCACGCCGGTCGAGCCGGCCATCGGCTCGACGATGACGGCGGCGATGCTTGAGGCATCATGCAGTGCGACGAGGCGCTCAAGCTCGTCGGCAAGATGCGCGCCCCATTCCGGTTCGCCTTTGGTGAAGGCCTGCTGCTCGCGGCTATAGGTTGCCGGCAAATGATCGACGCCAGCCAGGAGCGAACCGAAGAATTTGCGGTTGTTGACAATGCCGCCGACCGAAATGCCGCCGAAACCGACGCCGTGATAGCCGCGCTCCCGACCGATCAAGCGCGTGCGCGTCCCCTCCCCGCGCACGTAATGGTACGCCAGCGCGATCTTGAGAGCGGTGTCGACGGCTTCCGATCCTGAATTGCAGAAGAACACGCGGTTGAGGTCGCCCGGCGCGAGCGCGGCGAGCCGGCCGGCGAGTTCGAAGGCCGCCGGATGCGCGAATTGGAATGCCGGCGAATAGTCGAGTTCCTCGGCCTGGTGCGCGATGGCCGCGACGATCGGGTCGCGGTTATGGCCGGCATTGGTGCACCACAATCCCGCGGTGCCGTCGAGCACGGGACCGGCGCCGCCGGCGGCGTAGTAGTGCATATCCTTCGCCCGCACGATCAATCGCGGCGCGCGTTTGAAACCGCAGTTCGGCGTGAACGGCAGCCAAAAAGATTCGAGGTCGTTGGGCACGCTCGCCGTTGCAACACGCGTTTGCGCCACTTCATTCCCCAGCATCGCGCCCGGCGCGGGCCGGGCGTCAGGCATCCTATCGCTTGCCGCTCCGTGGCGCGACTGCTACCACCGCGACATGACGGATAAATCGGAGAAATCGAACAAGCTCAAGGCGCGCCTACCGCGCGGGCTGACCGACCGCACTCCGGGCGAGATCGCCGCGACGCGAAAGATGATTGAAAAAATCCGCGCCGTCTACGAGCTTTACGGTTTCGAACCGGTCGAGACGCCGGCCATCGAATACACCGACGCGCTCGGCAAATTCCTGCCCGACCAGGATCGGCCGAACGAAGGCGTGTTCTCGTTTCAGGACGATGACGAGCAATGGCTGTCGCTGCGCTACGACCTGACCGCGCCGCTCGCACGTTACGTCGCGGAGAATTTCGACACGCTGGCGAAACCGTACCGCTCCTATCGCGTCGGCCAGGTCTATCGCAACGAAAAGCCAGGTCCGGGCCGCTTTCGCCAATTCATGCAATTCGACGCCGACACGGTGGGCTCGTCGTCGCCCGCTGCGGATGCCGAACTGTGCATGATGGCCGTCGACACGATGGAAGCGCTCGGCATTCCGCGCGGCAGATATGTGGTGAAGATCAACACGCGTAAGATTCTAGATGGTCTTCTCGAGTCTCTGAATCTTGGAGGCGACAAAAACACCGCGAGACGGATTGTCGTACTGAGAGCCGTAGATAAACTCGATAGACTAGGCCCCACAGCAGTATTTCAGCTCCTAACCAAAGGCAGAAAAGACGAAAGCGGTGACTTCACCAAGGGTGCGGAGTTACACCAAGCCCAAGCAGACAATGTGATGCGGTATTTGGGTTTCTCGTCGTCTGCAAATCCCGCCTACCCCGAATATCGAAGGGACAGAATCGAGCATCCCGAATTTCGCGGGGACGAGGCAATAAAGTGGATTGCGGAGCGCGTCGAATTAGGATCGACGGGTCGAGAAGGATTGGAAGAGCTAAAACAAATTGGTCAGCTAACACGATCAGCCGGCTACGCTGCTGATCAAATCCTGATTGACCCCTCCGTCGTCCGCGGTCTTGAATATTACACCGGACCTGTTTTCGAAGTGGATTTGACCTTCTCGACCGACGGCGAGGATGGTTCGCCGCGGTTCGGTTCGGTCGGCGGCGGCGGACGCTATGACGGATTGATCTCGCGGTTTCGCGCCGAGCCGGTGCCGGCGACTGGATTCTCCATCGGCGTGTCGCGGCTTCTGGCCGCGCTCGAATATCTCGGCAAGGTCGACTTGAAGACCGAGCGTGGGCCGGTCGTCGTCACGGTGTTCGATCGCGACCGCGTCGCCGACTATCAGAGTATGGTAGCAAAACTCCGCAACGCCGGCATTCGCGCCGAACTTTATTTGGGCTCCGGCAAATTCGCTCCGCAAATGAAATATGCCGACCGGCGAAATTCGCCCTGCGTCGTCATCCAGGGCTCCGACGAAAAAGCGAAAGGCGAAGTCACGATCAAGGATTTGATCGTCGGCGCCGAGCTCGCCAAGTTGGAAAAGGGCCGCGAAGAGCATTTGCAAAAACAGGCGCAGGCGCAGCGCTCGGTGCCGGAGGACAAGCTGGTCGAGGCGGTGCGTGAAGTGCTCGCCCGGCACGCCGGCCGATAGGGTCAAATTTCAAAACCCTGGTGATCGCTTCGCGCCGTCGATCGCAACGGCTTTTCCCGAATGAGTTTTGATCGCTAAAGCGAAATAATTTTGGGTTGGTATTTCGCTTGTGCTTATTGTTTGAGCATGAGCTTTTCGGAAAGCGTCCACCCCGGATCGCGTCCGCGGAAAGGTTTTTCCGGATCACGCTTTAGCCGATACGCGGGCGCGCGTCAGAATTCCGTGTGCCAGCGCGCTCCGAGCACCGACACCGGACCGCGATCACGATTGTAAGCAGGGTTGATGATGAACTGATAGTCGAACGTCACGGCAGAGGTGAGCACCGGAAACTCGTAATACGTCTCAATGATCTGTTCCGGGCCGGGATGCGGCAGCATGCCGTCGCCGACCAGAATGCCCAGACCCCCGTCGTTGAGAAATTCCTCGTGCACCTTGGAAATGCCGTTGATGATGCCGGCGAGGCCGAACGTGTCGTCGGGGCGATGCCATTGCGTTCCTTTGAGCGCGAGGCCGGCCGCGACGGTGCGATCGACATCGGTGTAGTCGAACGGCTCGACATTGCCGTTGGCCCAGCCCGCGCGCATGAAGGCGCCGAGATCGGGCGTAATTTCCTGCTCCATATTCACGCTCACGCCGCCGCGGCTTTGATACTTGCGGACGGCCGCAATGTCGGCGGGCGTGTCCGTGGCTTCCGCCAAGTCGATCGCGTCTTGGAAACTGCCCATGCGCCCGCGGCTTAAAAAGCCGGTAACGGCAATTTTGCCGGGATGGCCCCATAGCTCGTAGCGGCGCTCGATTTCGCCGAGCCACTGGAATTGCGAGAAACTTTGATCGAGCTCCGTGCTGTTGGGAACGGCGGAGAGATCGAACAAGCCGCCGCGCAGCGTCCAGTCGCCCCGGTACCATTCGGCGGCGGCGCCGTAGGTGTAGCCCCAGGCGTCGGCGGCATAGTCGAACGTGCCGGCATCGATCAGCGCCCAGTTCATGAAATCCTTGCGCGGATTCTGCGCATA
>DASPWC010000180.1:0-11130 GCA_035622055.1 Xanthobacteraceae bacterium
TCCACCGAATTGGTCGCCAGCAATTGGTTATAGCCAAGCGCAGTAGTGATGGCGCGCCCGTGTTTGTTGTATTCGAGTCCGGCTTCAACATCGTAGCTTCCGTTTCCGCTCGCCTCAAAGGCGTAAATTCGAACGATCTGGTCTTTGGTCAATCCGGCGGCGAGCGCCACTCTGGCATAGGCGCTTTTGAACTCGCCGTCGTTCCGCGGCAATCGCGGCGCGAACTTGAACTCTTGCCGGGCGGCCGCCAAGAAATCGGTGACCACCGGCACGTAGGCAGGACGCGCCGGCAATTCGGGCTTTATCGGATTTTTCGGCTTGGGCGGCCCTCTATAGACCGGCGGCTGCGCGAGTACGTAGTCGTCAATCGAAGGCGCTTCACCGCGAGCGCGCTTGGCATTGCGTAATTTTCGCTTCTCCGTGATCGAATTCCAATACGAATTCGCCGCGACGCTGTAGCTTTGCCATGCTCTGTTGTAATCCTCGAGCGCATGCCGATATTGCGCCATGGCCGCGGCAGGATCGGCTGGCGCCAGGGCGGGCTGCGCAGTCTGGTCTTCGGCGAAAGAGATTCGCAGTGTTACAAGCGAAACAACGAAGCTTGCGGCAAGCAAACAGGACCAGCGGAGTTTCGTCGGAACGACCATCATCTTGTTCTATCCGGCGCCCCCTTAGCACGCTTCCAATCGGCACCGCCATAAATAGCCGATTCTATGACGCAACGAGGGCGGCAATTCCGCCGCCCTCGCCCGGTTAATCCGTTCCAGATAGAGAAATACCGGCACCAGCGGCTACATGTTGATTGCGCCCGCAGCCGCGGTGCAGGTCGCTTCGTCTTGCGAGCCGGTACCACCCGAGTAACCGATCGCACCGATGATCTTGCCGCCTTCGACCAGCGGAATGCCGCGCGTCGCGTCGTCGAGCGACAGTATGTAATTTAAGCCGAACTTTTGCACCGCGTCTTCGAATGCCCGCGTCGGCCGCCGGTAGCGCGCCGCCACGCGCGCCTTATGCTGCGAAATAGGTATCGAGGCGAGCTGGGCCCCGTCCATGCGCCCAAAGGCAACGAGATCGCCATTGGAATCGACCACCGCGACGTTCATCTTCCAGCCGCGTTTTGTAGCTTCGGCGACGGCCGCCTGAACTAAAGATTGGGCCCGTTCCATCGTGATGGGAGTGCCCCACAGGGAATATCAAATGGCATTTTTTCGGGAATGACATTCAAATCGAGTGCTGCCGAAGGCGCCTGCTGCTGGGCACAGGCGCCCGATACGAGCAAGCCGGCCGCAAACGCAATGGAAATAAACGTACGCAACGTCATGGATAATCCTCCCTCAACGGCAGCTTGCGCTGCCCCGTATACTGCCATTCGATCGGGAAACAGCCGTTCCTTCCGAAGCGGGTCACATCAAGGAACGAAAGCTTGAACGTGAGGCATAAAGCTTTCGTCAACCATGGATGCAAAGATTTCAACTCTGGCGGCGAGCTCGCGAGCGAATATCTCGAATTTTCAGTGCAGGCATCGCCTAAAAAGCGAACGGCCTCAGCCGAGGGAAGGAACTGAGGCCGTTCTAATGCCGGTTAGCGCCCCATCATACGCCCCACCCCGACACTGGGACGATCATCGCAAAACAAGGTTGATCTATCGTTGACGCCGCCTTCCCCGCGGCTCGTGCCGCGAGAGCGCCGGACGTTCGGGACGTTTCGTTAAGGCGTTGCCGAACGCGTTTCACCGCGCCTGCGGTGCGCGGGACAAATTCTTCTCCGCGAGGCCGTCAAGATAGCGGCGCCAATATTCCTCTCGGTTCTGTCCGAGTTCGAACAGATAATTCCAGCTGAAGATTCCAGTCGAGTGCAAATCATCGAAAACGAGCCTCACCGCATAGTTGCCGATCGGATGCACTTCCAGGATTTTAACCTCCTGCTTTCCGGCAACAGTGCGCCGCTCGCTCGGCGAGTGCCCCTGTACTTCCGCGCTTGGGCTGCAAACGCGCAAATACTCAGCGGCGAGATCGAAACTTTGACCGTCGTCAAAAACGACGGTCAAAGTCTTTCGATCCTTGCGCAGGCGCAACTCCTTCGGCCAACAATCCGTCATCGCTCAACGATCATGGGCGACAGCTTCGCCTCTGGACAAAGATATGAACGCGGAAATAGCGTCGATATAGACGTGAGCATCGGCGCGCGCATCAGTCCAGCGTGACGTGGCCGTCCTCTACGACCTTCTTCCACTTCTCGTATTCGGACTTGGTGAAGGCGGCGCCCTCGGCGAGCGTCGTCCCGCGCGGGGTCAACCCAAATTTGGTGAAAGCGATTTTCAGTTGATCGTCCTGGAGCGCCTGATTGATGCCGCTATTGAGCTTGGCCAGCACATCGGGGGGTATGCCGGCCGCCGTATACACGCCAAGCCAAAGATCGACGGAATAGCCGGGCAAGCCCGCTTCCGCGAGCGTCGGCAGATTTGGGTAGACCGGCGAGCGGACGGTTCCCGTGGTCGCCAGAGGAATGACGCTGCCTTTGCTTGTAAACGGCAGCGCTCCTGCAATGCTCGAAAACAACATCTGAACCTTGCCACCGACGAGATCGATGAAGGACGGACCGACTCCCTTATAAGGCACGTGTACTGCGTCGATCCCGGTGCGCTGCACCCACATCGCAGCAGCAAGATGTGGCGCGGTGCCAACACCGGCGGAGGCGTAGTTGAGCTTGCCCGGGTTGGCTTTGCCATAGGCGACAAGCTCCGCATAGGTATTGACGCCAAGTGCGGGCGTGACGACCAGAACCTCGGGCGAAGAGCTAACGATGGAAACCGTGACCAGATCCTTGAAAATGTCATAGGGCATCGATTTCTGCAGTGTCGGATTGATTACGATGGCGGGGTCCATAATGACGATATTGTAGCCGTCAGGATCGGAATGGGCGACATAGTCGACACCTACGATACCGCCGGCACCCGGTCGGTTCTCCGCCACGACGGGTTGGCCCAAAACCTCGGCGAGCTTCTGCGCCACCACTCTTCCGGTAAAATCAATTATGCCGCCGGGGGCATAGGGCATGATCAAGTGGATCGGCCGCGACGGAAACGTTTCGGCTCGCGCAGGGCCAATGATCGGCAACAGCAATGCCGACCAAAGCAGAAGGCGCGCGGCGGATCTAAAGCGGGTCATTGACTTCTCCTGTATCGGCACCGAGTTTGCTCCCCGGGAATCAAAGCGTCAAAGTTTATCCTGTCGCAGCTTTTATCGTGCCGATCCCTTGCCGATCAGTTCAACAAGCTTGTGGGGAGCGATCGGCGTTTGTGCGATCCGTACGCCGAACGGCGAAAGCGCGTCTTCAATCGCGGATATGATCGCCGCAGCGGCGGGAATGACGCCCACCTCGCCAACGCCTTTGACGCCGAGCGGGTTATGCGGCGACGGCGATTCCTTGTAAAGCGTTTCCAGATTCGGCACTTCGGTTGCCGTCGGCAAAAGATAATCCGCGAATGTCGTCGTGACAGGCTGGCCCGCGTCGTCGTAGCCCATCCATTCGAACAGCGCATTGCCGATTCCGTGAGCGATCCCGCCGTGAACCTGGCCTTCTACGATCATCGGATTGACACGATGGCCGGCGTCCTGCATCGCGATGTAGCGCAGAATGCGAACGCCGCCCGTTTCGATATCAACCTCGACTTCGACGGCGTGGCAGGCGTTCGAATAGGCAAGCTGATCGACGCGAAAGGTTGCGCTTGCTTCGAGCCCTGGATCGATGTCCTTCGGAAATCCGTATCCCGGGGCGCCTTTCAGCACGCGCGCCAAATCGCCGAGCTTGACTGCAAGCTGTGGCGCGCCGACCACGCGCACTTCGCCATCGACGAATTCGAGATCCTCCTCCGCGGCTTCCAGCATGTGGCTGGCAAGCTTGCGCGCCTTGGCCGCAACCGCCGCCGCCGCGATCTTAACGGACGAGCCGGCAGTGACGGTTTGCCGGCTGGCGAAGCCGCCGAAGCCGAGCGGGGCCGCCGCGGTATCGCCGGCAATCACGGTAACGTCCTTTGCACGTACGCCAAAAGCTTCGGCGCAAATTTGCGCAAGCGCGGTGCAAAGACCCTGCCCCATCGGCGCGGCGCCGGTCGAAACCGTGATGTGACCCGTCGCCGAGACACGCACATTGCCGAACTCGAACGGGCCGCGCCCGGTGCCCTTCATGCCGTGCGCCAGACCGATGCCGATATGGCGCCCGGCGGCGCGCGCATCGGCCTGCCGGTGCGGGAAATCATCCCACTTCGCCGCGCGGAGCAGCTCCTCCTGGCAGCCTGGATAGTCGCCGCTGTCATACTGGACCTGCTCGCCTGAACGCGCTTTGAGCGGTTTGAGATACGGCATCTTTTCCGCCGGTATCAGATTGCGCCGGCGCAATTCGGCGCGGTCGAGCTTAAGGGCCTGAGCCAGGCGATCCATCATGCGTTCCATCACGAACGCCGCTTGCGGATAACCGGCGCCTCGCACGGACGATACCGGCGCCAAATTGGTGTGGACCGCATTCACGTCGATGGCCAGTGCCGGCACGACATAAGGACCGGTCAACGTTGTGGCGGAATTGTAGGGGATGTTCACATCTTGCAGCGCATAAGCGCCGATATCGTGAATGAGGCGGCCGCGTATGCCGCGCACGCGCCCGTCGGCACCGGCGGCAAGTTCCATCGACCAATATTGGTCGCGTTCCTGCGCCGCATTGGTGAAATGCTCGCGGCGGTCCTCGATCCATTTGATCGATCGGCCGAGCAAGGCTGCCGCGGCGACCACCGCCACATCTTCCGGATAGACGCAGAGCTTCGGTCCGAATCCGCCGCCGACATCGGGGGTGGCCACGCGCAGGCGGCTTTCGTCGAGATTCACATAATCGGCGAAGGCCGTGCGCAGATCGTGCGCCTTTTGCGTCGAGGCCCAAACAAGCGTCTCGTGATCGGAGATCTGGACGAGAATGCCGCGGCCTTCCATCGAATGCGCGGCACCGCGATGGACCCACAGCTCGTCGCGCACGGCATGCGCGGCCTTGGCGAAGGCCGCATCGATATCGCCGTATTCGACCTTGTACGAGATGACCCGGTTCGAAGCGAGTTCGCGGCGCACCGGCGGCATCCGCTCGATCCGGCAATCGATGGCCGGATCGAGCATCTCGTAATCCACGGCAACGAGCGCGGCGGCGTCCTCCGCTACGTAGCGGTCGTCGGCGACGACGATCGCGACCGGCTCACCAACAAAGGAAACCTCGCCATTCGCGAGCGCGAACGGCCAGCTCTGGTCGAGTTTTGTACCGGAATTCGATGTCCGCACCATGCGCCGCCGCTTCATCACCGGTGCAAGATCATCGAGCGTCAGGACCGCAACGACCCCGGGCACGGCCCGCGCCGCGTCGAGATCAACGGAGCGGATCAGCGCATGGGGATGCGGACTGCGCGCAAAGGCGGCGACAAGAATTCCGGCGGCAGCGATGTCGTCGACAAAGCGGCCCCTGCCCGTTAATAGCGCATGATCCTCCAAGCGCGGCAGGCGCGCACCGATTGTTTTGCTCACTGATTGACGCTCGATATCGCAGCGAGAGCGAGAAGCGGTTTACCGGCAAACTGAAGATTCCGCATAAAGCGTCCCACCACATCGTTGTCAGAATGATACCTAATGTCGGCGGCCGCTGAATAGGCCGGCAATCTTCGACCAAATGACGCCGAAGAGAAGCGCCAGACCCGAAATCGGCTTGGCGGCCGAGCGCGCGGGCGATGTATCGTGGCTCGAAGTGCTCTGTTCCTCCCGCAGTTGTCTGTGCAGATTGTCGGCAAATTGCCCAACGAGCTGCGCCGCGGTCGCCTGGATCATGCCTACGCCGCGGCCATATTGCGCGACCGCACCGGACAATTTCAGGTCGGTGTGGATCAACACTCTCGAACCAGATGCGGCAGGTTCGATCCGAAACGTCCCCGTGGCATTGGCGCCGCCGCGGCCCTTGGCGTCGCTGCCTTGCGCCCTGATCCGCGCGGTGTGACCCGCATCGTCAACAATGTCGAATGCGACGCGGCCGCCGAATGTAAGCGCAACCGGACCGAGCCGAACGGAAATCTTGCCCTTGAAATTCCGCGGATCGACGATTTCCGTGAGCTCCGCGCCGGGCATACACGGCGCGATACGCGGAATGTCCACGAGAAGGGCCCACGCTTTTGCCGGAGGAAGCGGCACGTCGAACGAATTGTCGAATTCCATTCTTGCTCTTGCCTCAGCGCCGACTGCCGACCATTTCCGGCGTGCCGACTCTGTTCCAAATCCAGCGCGCGCTGGCGAACAGGCCATCGTCATCGTAACGCCGCGCAACCAATTGAATACCGACCGGCAAAGCGTTCGGTCCGCGGTGAGTCGGCAGCGTCATGCTCGGCGTGTGCAACGCTGTCCACATCGCCTGCATGCTGGGGTCACCGGTAAAGGCGAGGCGTTGCGGCGCCTCACCTGGTACGCAGGGCGTCAAGAGCACGTCGATCCCGTCGAAGACTTTCGGCAGCAGCGCACGGCATTCCTCGACGCGCCGGCAGGCGGCGACATATTCCGCGCGCGAAATTCTTTGCCCGCTCTCGATGTAACGGCGCATCTGCGGCGACAGCGCTTCGCGATGGCGGTCCCATTCGAACGCCATGCAGCCGGCGCGCTCGTAATGATTGATCGTGCCGCGCGCGAGCGCATGCAAGCCGGTAAACGCCTCCGGCAGATCGACGTCGCGGACCATTGCGCCGGCTTTGCCGAGCGCCGCGGCGGCGCCCTCGATCGCGGCCTTGGTTTCAGGCTGCGCGGTGTTCCAAATTTCCGTGCGGCAGAGCCCGATGCGCGGCGCCGTAGCCGAAGCGCGCGGCTGCTGCGGTTCCTGCATGCGCAAAATCGCCGCGAGCAATTCGATATCGTCGATCGATCGGGCGATCCACCCGATCGTGTCAATGCTCTCGGCCGCCGGTTTCACGCCGGCTTTATTGAACGTATTGTAGGTCGGCTTATAACCGAACACGCCGCAAAACGACGACGGCCGCAGCACCGAACCGCCAGTCTGCGTGCCGAGCGCTGCCGGCACCATGTGATCGGCGACCGCCGCCGCCGATCCACTCGATGAACCGCCCGGCGTGTAAGCAGCGTTGAGCGGATTGGTCGTTGCGCACGGCGCCATCCCGGCGAGTTCACAAGTCGCCGTTTTTCCGAGGATCACGGCTCCCGCACGGCGCAAAAGCGCCACGCAGGCGGCGTCCGCCATAGGACGATTGCCGCGATAGATCGGCGAGCCCATTTCGGTCGGCATATCGAATGTGTCGATGATGTCCTTGACCCCGATCGGCACGCCACGCAGCGGACCGCGGCGCGGTGCGCGATCGAGCGCGCGGGCCTGAGCGAGCGCGGAATCAGGATCGAAATTCACCCACGCCTTGACGATCTCATCCCGGGCCGCGATCCGCTTCATGCAATCGCGAACGACGGCCTCGCAACTTATTTCGCCCGCCACAGTCTTCGCCGCGATTTCGGTCGCGCTCAATTCGTTCAGCGCCCGCTCAACCTTCACGTCCATTGGCGACTGCCGCTCAGTTCTTCCCGGCGCGCCCGGCGGAGCGTCCCGCGATTTTGCCGAATACGGTCCCGGACATCAGACCGGAGCCGCCGGGATAGTTGAAATAAAAAAGACCGCCGACCAGTTCGCCGGCAGCGTAGAGACCGCGGATCGGCTGATAGTCGGTGTTCAGCACTTCGGCCTCGGTGTTGATGCGCAAGCCCCCGAACGTAAAGGTGACCCCGCAAGTGACCGCGTAGCCTTCGAATGGCGGAGCATCGATGGTGTTGGCCCAATTGCTCTTGTTGATCGTGAGACCTTGCGTGCAGCGCCTGTCCTTAATGTTCGGGTTGAACGGCACGTCGGTCCTGACCGCCGCGTTCCACTCTTTGATGGTTTTCAAGAACGCTGCTGAGTTGATCCCTTCAAGCTTCTGCGCGAAGTCCTCGATCGTATCGGCTGTTACCTTGGTGATCTGGCGGATGCGATACTCGTCCCGCTGCAGATGCTTCACCTTTTGATCGAAGATTTGCCAGGCAAATTGTCCCGGCTGTTCCAGAACGACGCGGCCATATTTGGCATAAGTGTAGTTGCGGAAATCGGCGCCTTCGTCGACGAAGCGTTTTCCGTTCGCATTGATCATGATCGAGAACGGATAAGAGTGCTTTTGAAATTGATCGCCGACGGAAAGATTGCCGAATTCCGGCGCATTCATCTCCCATTGCACGGCGTGGCAACCCGACCAATTGCCGCGGGGCGCGGCGCCGATGTCGAGCGCCATGCGGATGCCATCGCCGGTGTTGTAACGGCTGCCGCGCACCTTCGCGAGATCCCATCCGGGCCCAAGATAGCGGGTGCGCCATTCCGGATTGGCCTCAAAGCCGCCGCAGGCCAGCACGACCGACTTTGCGCGCAACTCGCGTACTTCGCCACTGTCGCGCACGCGCACGCCTTCCACGCGATTGCCGTCGAACAGCAGATCCAGCCCGCGCGTCGCGTAGCGGATTTCAATACCACGCTTTTTCGCTGACTCCGTCAGCATCGCGATGAGGCCAGGTCCACCGCCGACCGACTCGACCGTCAGCCCGCCCCAGAATTTGAACTTACCGTCGACTTTGAAGGCTTGCCGGCCGTAAATCGGGATCAGCCGCACGCCTTTATTGCGCATCCAATTGAGCGACTCGAAGCTCTTAGTCACCAGGAGCTCGACCAAATCGGGATCGGCGCGATGTTGGGTCACGCGCGCCATGTCGTCGAAGAATTGATCGGCGGTGTAGGTTCCGAAGTCGGTGGTCTCGATTTCGGCCGGGGTTAAATCGGGCACCAGCGTCTTGATATCGTCGACGCCATTATAGACGACCCGGATGGAGCCTGCGGTGAAGCGGCTGTTGCCGCCGGACTCTTCCTCGGGCGCCGCTTCGAGCATCACAACTTTCGCGCCTTGCTCTTGCGCGGCCAGCGCCGCGCAGAATGCCGCGTTGCCCGCGCCGACAACGATCACATCCGCGGTTTGACCCGGCATTCCACTACTCCGCTGCCTGCGCGACGCCGCCATGGGCTTTCGACCAGGCGCCGGGGTCCTTCATGAACTTCTCGACTTCCTTCAGCCTCGCCTTGTCGAAGGAGCCGCTCTTCTTGGCCACTTCGAGAACGTCCCACCATGTGGCCAGTGAATGCAGCGTGACACCCAATTCGCGCAGGATTGTCTTACCTTCGGGAAAGATGTCGTAGAAGAAGAACACAAATACGTGCTCGACGACCGCGCCGGCCTCGCGCAAGGCCTTGCAGAAATTGACCTTGCTGCGGCCGTCGGTGGTCATATCCTCGACCAGGAGCACGCGATCACCCACCTCGATGTGACCCTCGATTTGCGCATTGCGGCCGAAGCCCTTCGGTTTTTTGCGTACATATTGCATTGGCAGCATCAGACGGTCGGCCATCCACGCCGCAAAAGGAATACCCGCCGTTTCGCCGCCCGCCACCGCGTCAAACTGCTCGAAACCGACTTCGCGCAGCATGGTCGCGACGCCAAAATCGATCAGCGTCTGCCGCACACGGGGAAAGGAAATGAGGCGTCTGCAATCGGTATAAACCGGGCTCGCCCAACCGGAGGTGTAGATGAAAGGTTTTTCGGCCATGAAGCGGACGGCGTCCACCTCCAAAAGCATCTTGGCCGTCAACTCGGCGATCACCGCTTTGTCGGGAAAGCCTGTCATTGTTTGCGATCCATAGTCCGAGCCGTTCCGGGGTGGAGCGCAGCGAGAAACCCGGAATGCATAATCACCAGCCGTGAATATGGACGCCGGGCCACTTCGTGGCGCCGCGGAATAAGAAGCTACAATACGATTTCAATTCACCACTTTCCAGGCGATGGTCTCGCCGCCGCGATAGATCAGGGCGCGCTCGTCGGGTCCAGGCACTTTGACCTCCTCCGCCGCGGTCCACGGAGTCTTCTCCAAGGTGATCGTTTCCTCATTCGGCGGCATCCGATAATGTTTGGCGCCGTTGAGCGAAGCAAAGGCTTCCAGCCTGTCGAGTGCGCCCTCCTCTTCGAAAATCTGGGCATAGGTCTCGATTGCAACCGGCGCGTTGAACATTCCGGGGATGCCGCTGACCGAAACCTTCTTGGCGTAAGGGTGCGGCGCGGAATCGGTACCGAGGAAATAACACGCCTCACCGGAAGTCGCGGCCTTGCGCAAGGCCGTGCGGTCGCGCGCGGTCTTGATGACCGGCATGACGTACATGTAGGGCTTCAGGCCGTGCCCAAGCCAATCGTTGCGGGTCAGCATCATATGATAAGGCGTGATGGTGCCGCCGAGTTGCGGCGCCGAACTGCGGACGAAATCGACGCCATCCTTCGAGGAAAGATGTTCGAGGATCATGCGCAGGCCGGGAAACTGCTTTATCCACTTCGACAATAGCCGGTCGATAAACACCGCTTCGCGGTCGAAAATATCGACGTCGGCCGCCACATATTCACCGTGCATGAGAAACGGCATGCCGATCTTTTCCATGCGCTCCAGCACGCGCGTGACTTTGCCGTAATCAGTGACGCCGAACGCCGAATTCGTGGTTGCGTGAGCCGGATAAAGCTTGACGCCCTCGAACAGACCGTCGCGAAAACCGCGCTCGACATCGTCGGGATCGGTATCGTCGGTGAGATAGCATGTGATGAGCGGCTTGAATTTCGAGCCTTGCGGCAGCGCCGCTAGCACCCGCTCACGGTAGGCTTTGCCGTCGGCGGTCGTGCGTACCGGCGGCACGAGATTTGGCATGAGGATCGCCCGGCCGAAATTCTTGGCTGTGAACGGCAACACCGCCTTGAGCATTTCGCCGTCACGAACGTGGAGATGCCAATCGTCGGGTTTACGGATCGTGATACGCGCAGTGGTCATTGCAAAAAATCACCCGATTGGCATGGCCGCGGCGGCGAAAGTTTCCATCGGCGCCTCGTCGATCATTGCGCCCGTGAGATCGGCCACGCGCGCAAAACCCCGCTTGGCGCACCATTCTCCCAGGCCTTCGATGATGGCAATCATGCCGGTGGGATTGCGGAAGGTAAGATAGCCGATCATCACTGCC